>CAYRYT010000105.1:0-5896 GCA_964428625.1 uncultured Oscillospiraceae bacterium
CCAGCATATTGCTCAGCCGGGCGATGGACTCGCCGTAGCCGTTGGAGTCCTTGAAGGGCTCGGAGAAATGCTTGGCCACCAGCAGGGCGAAGTTGGTATTCTCCGTCTGCTTGGCGGGATCCTCGTAGCTGTGGCCGTTGACGGTGATGATGCCGTTGGTATTCTCCGTGACCACCGCACCCTTGGGGTTCATGCAGAAGGTGCGGACCTTGTCGCCGTAGGTTTCCGTGCGGTAGACGATCTTGCTTTCGTACAGCTCGTCGGTCAGATGGGCAAAGACCGTGGCGGGCAGCTCCACCCGCACGCCGATATCCACCCGGTTGGACTTGGTGGGGATGTCCAGATCCCGGCACACCGTCTCCATCCACTTGCTGCCGCTTCGGCCCACGGAGATGATGCAGTCCGTGCAGCGGTAGGCACCGTCGGCGCAGTGAATTTCGTAGCCCTCCTCCAAAGCGGACACGGACAGAACGGGCTTGTCGAAGAAGAAGGTCACCTTTTCCTTCAGGTCGGCATAGAGGTTCTCCAGCACCACATAGTTGATATCCGTGCCCAGGTGACGCACGGAGGCATCCAGCAGGTGCAGGTCGTTCTGGATGCACAGGGTCTTGAACCGGGTACCGGCGGTGGAATAGAGCTTGGTGCCCTCTCCGCCGTAGCGCAGGTTGATCTCGTCTACATAGTGCATCAGATCCAGCGCCTGCTTCTTGCCGATGTACTCGTAGAGGGTACCGCCGAAATCGTTGGTAATGTTGTACTTGCCGTCGGAGAAGGCACCGGCTCCACCGAAGCCACTCATAATGGAGCAGCTCTTGCAGCTAATGCAGCTTTTGATCTTCTCCCCGTCGATGGGGCAGTGGCGCTTGCTCAGAGCATGACCGGCCTCGAACACGGCAACCCGGAGCTCAGGCTTGCGCTGGAGCAGCTCATAGGCAGCAAAGATTCCGCCGGGGCCAGCACCAATGATGATCACATCATAATTCATGAGATTTCCTCCATTTTAGGCCGGCATCCCTTCCGCCAGCCAAAGAATACAATTATACTATACCACACGCACAGAAAAAAGTAAATCCGTCCCGGAAATTTTTGCCGGCCACGGCGGAAAAAAGCCCGGCAGACGGGAAAATCCGTCTGCCGGGCAGGTATCTTACAGGGCACTGCCACCCTTGCGGCGGCGCAGGTAAATCAGGATCAGCACAAAGGCCAGGAGGCACAGAGCGACCAGGCCCAGGGTCAGACCCAGGGAGTTTCCCTTGGGCTGGGGATCGGCGGGGACAGGGGCCTGGGTCTGCTCCGGGACTGTTTCGGCCGGTGCATCGGCAGAACGAACCAGCACACAGGCGGAGATGGCATCCACGGTCAGCTCGCCGGTGACGGTGGAGAGAACCTGGGTGCCGGCAGTGGTGCCGTTGATATACAGATCCCAGCTGCCCTGGGGCAGGGTGAGGGTGGTGGCTTCCTTCCGGGGGTTGAATACCACGAACAGCTCGTTCTCCTCCCCATTGGCCCCGGCGGCGATGTGGAAGGCAGCCACATTGGTGTCCAGGCCGGACAGGGTGGTGATATGCTCACTGATCTCCTGGGCGGAGGTCATCCGCAGGGCGGGATGGGCCTGGCGGAAGGCAATGAGGCCCTGGTAATAGGCCACGACGGCCTGATAGTCCTGGTTATTCAGGTCATCCCATTTCAGGGAGTTGACGGCATCGGAGCTGGCGTAGCTGTTGCTGTCAAATCCGCCGTCTGCCAGGGGCTTGGAGCGAAGCATCTCCTCACCGGCCTGGAGGAAGGGGGTACCCTGGGAGGTCATGTAGATGGCCGCGGCCAGGTTGTTCATCTTCACCCGATCCTGGAAGGAATCCCCGGGGCAGGATTGAGCCAGCCGGTCAAACAGGGACATATTATCGTGGCAGGAGGCATAGTTGATGACCTGGGTGGGATCCTTGCACCACCGGGCACCGGCCACGAAGTAGTTCCGGATGGGATCCACATAGCCGTTGGTATTGGCAATGTAGCCTGTGGCATGGTTGTCAAAGACACTGCCCTTCAGGGCATCCCGGATGTCATCGGAGAAGAAGGCGAAACCCGGCACCTGGGTGGAATTGACCTGGGTGGTCAGGGTGTAGCCTTCCTTGGTCAGGTTGGTGGTCATGGTCCAGCCCTCACCGTAGAAGATCACATTGGGGTGGGTCTTGTGGACCTGGGTGAGAATCTCGTGGATGGTTTCGGTGTCGATCAGACCCACCAGATCGAAGCGGAAGCCGTCGATGTGGTATTCGTCGGCCCAGTAGGTGACGGAATCCACGATGTACTTCTTCACCATGGCCCGCTCCGTGGCGGTGTCATTGCCGCAGCCGGAGCCGTTGGAATAGGCACCGTCGTCGCTGATCCGGCTGAAATAACCGGGGACGATCTGGTTGAAGCAGAATCTCTCGGCGTTGTAGACATGGTTGTACACCACATCCATGACCACGCTGATGCCGCTCCCATGGAGAGCCTTAACCATCTGCTTCATTTCCTGAACCCGCACCTCCCCGTGGTAGGGGTCGGTGGAATAGGAACTCTCGGGGACATTGTAGTTCAGGGGGTCATATCCCCAGTTGAACTGGGGCGTTTCCAAATCGCTTTCATCCACGGAGGCGTAGTCATACACCGGCAGCAGGTGCAGATGGGTGATGCCCAGACGCTTGATGTGGTCAAGACCGGTGGGGAGCCTCTGGGAATTGGTGGTGCCTGTTTCTGTCAGGCCCAGAAATTTTCCCTTGTTGGTGATGCCGGAGCTTTCATCCATGCTCAAATCCCGGATGTGGAGCTCATAGATCACGGCATCGGTGATGGAAGCCCCGGCGTGGGGATCGGTGTCGGACTCCCAGCCGGCGGGATCCGTGGCGTCCAGATCGATGACCATGGCCCGCTGGCCGTTGACACCGGTGGCCCGGGCATAGGGATCGCAGGCCTCCACGCTCTGGCCGTTGACCTCCACCTGATAGGTGTAGTAGACACCGTTCAGATCCCCGGGATGGGTCAGCACCCAGGTACCGTTGACATCGGGAGTCATATCCAGCTGTTCCAGCAGATCCTGAGTCCCCGGGGTGCCGCTGGCGTAGAGATTGACCCGGACACCGGTGGCGGTGGGTGCCCACAGGCGGAAGGTGGTTTGCTCCGCCGTCCAGGTGGCACCCAGATCGGAGCCGGTGTAGGTGTAGGCTTCCTCAAAAGAGGGGGTGGAGTAGATATTGGGCATCTGGATGGGGTAGCGCTCCCCGTCGTAGATCAGGGTATAGGCGGCGGTGAGATCAATGTCTTCCTCGGGGCAGATGGTGTAGACATTCTCATCGCTGGCGTAAATGGTGCCCAGCGCCATCTGGCCCTGGGGCCCCTCCAGCTGGAATACCTTGGCGGCATTCACAGGAGCGGTCATGGCGATGAGGAAGCCCTCGCCGTCTCGGTACAGGGCGGATTTGACCTTGACACCGGAGACAACATCTCCCTCCAGCCTGGTCTCATACCCGGCAACACCGGATTCCACATAGATGTGTACCGTTCCGGCGGTGTAGGCGGTGATGTCGATGAACTGGTCCTGCTCCACATCCTTTGCGGCCCAGTTGGGGAGCTTGACGATGAAGCCCACCTGGGTAGTGCCGGGGGCGGTCTGGTAGGTGGCGATCATTTCGCCGTTTTCCTCTGCGAAGGGGTAGTCTGCGCCTTCCTTACCCAGGGCCCAGAACCAGACACCCCATTCGGTGTAGTCCCCGTCCGGGCGATGGTAGTGGAGCTTGATGGTTACGCCGTCACCGGCGGCACTGACAGGCATGGCCCCGAGGATCAGGACCACAGCCAGCATCAGCACCAGGGCACGGGTCAGATACTGCTTTTTCATAGATTCTCCTTTCCTGTCCTCCAACTGCTTTGGAGGATGCGCACAAATTATACTATAGGAAAGGGAAAATGTAAAGACATTTTGTGCAAATTGGGCGAAAAACCGGTTGCTCAAATTACCCACAAGGGAGAAAAATCCCCGGTGGAAACCACCGGGGAGCAGATTACAGAATATTCTTCATCAGACCAACGCCCAGCGCGCCGTCGCCTACATGGCAGCAGATGCTCAGGGGCAGGGGATCAAGGCCGATCTCGTATTCGGGCAGGGCTTCCTGCAGGGCCTGCTGCCAGGCAAGACCAACCTGAGGGTCACCGGAATAGGCAGCCCGGACCAGCATCTTCTCACCGGCGAACCGGCCTGCCAGGTCGGCCTTGGTGCCGTCGATCATGGTCTGCATGGCGGCCTTCATGCCCCGCACCTTCTTAAAGGCATCCAGCTTGCCGCCCTGAATTTGAAGCACGGGCTTGATGGACAGCAGTGTGCCGATGGCGGCGGCGGAAGCGGTGACACGGCCGCTCTTTTTCAGGTATTCCAGGGTGTTGACACTGACATAAATGGCTGAGTGCATACCGTCCTCCTGGAGGTAGGCCTGGATCTGGGCACCGGTCATGCCCTGGTCTGCCAGGTGCCGGGCTTCCAGCACGGACTGGCGCATGGTCACGGACACCCGCCGGTTGTCCACCACATGGACCCGGCCTTCATATTCCTGGGCCAGCATGGTGGAAGCGCCGCAGCTGCCGGACAGACCGCTGGACATGGGAATGTAGACGATCTCCTGGTAGTCCTCCAGAAGGGCTTCCCAGCAGTCCATCAGCGTGCCCGGGGCAGGCTGGGAGGTGGAGACATCGGAACCGGCTTTCAGCCGCTGGAAGAACTCCTGGGGGGTGATGGTTTCGTTTTCAAAATAAGTCTCGCCGTCCAGGATCACCGGCATGGGGATCAGGGAAATATCCAGCTCCCGGGCGGTTTGGGCATCCAGACCGCTGTTGGTGTCGGTGACGATCGCGATGGTATGGTTCATGACGAACTCCTTTCCAGTTGAAAAGATGTATGGCAGCAGCCTTCCGGGAGGGGAAGGCCTTGATGGCATGGAAACGGTTTTTTGACAAAACCTCTAATAGTACCATGATACACGGTTTTTCCGGTTTGTCAAGGGAAAAATCCCGGGAGAAAGCACTGCCTTTCCCCCTAGGGATAAACTATCCGGATGTCCCCAGGGACATCCGGATGGTGGTTCAGGGAAGAAACAGACCTGCCAGATACAGCACATCTGCCTGGGTGTATTTTCCCAGGCCCACCCGGGTATAGGCGGGGTCCAGGAGGATCTGGCGATGGGAAGGGGAGCCCATCCACATATCCACCAGTTCCTGGGTGGTCCACTGGCCCTGGCAGTACAGCAGATTTTCCCCGCCGGAGCTGGGATATCCGGCATCGGTGAGTACCGTTTCCCATCCCCGGCCGTCGGGCCTGGTGTGGCCCCAGGCGCTGGCACATTCCGCCGCCCGGCAGCTTGCCAGGGCGGACAGGTCGCTGTCCAGGGTCAGCGGCGGCACACCCGCATCCCCGCGGCATCGGTTCAGGGCACCGAGCAGCTCTCCGGCCAAATCTACATTGGGCGGCGGCGGAGCGGTAGGCTCCGTGACGGCCTCCGTGGTGACAGGGGGCTCCGTTGTGGGGGCAGGGGGTTCCGTGGCCTTGGGTTCCGTTTTGGGCGGTGGCTCCTTCTGGGTGACAGTGGGGGTCTTGGGCGGTTTGGAGGTGGGCGGTGTCGTCTCCGGCAGGGTGGTTTCCGGGGGAATTGTCGCTTCTTGCTGGGTGGTTGCCGGGGCAGTAACCACCGGCGGGGTGGTGGATGGTGCAGCGGCGGTCGATGGGGTGGCGGCCGGATGGGTGTCCGGCATAAAGTACACCGTGGTCTGCCGGTGGCAGCCGGCCAGCCCCAGGGCAATCAGCAAAAGTCCCAGCAAAGGGCGGTCCAATAAAACAGTATAATAAAGTTTTCGGGAAGGCGGCATGAGT
>CAYRYT010000106.1:138-5833 GCA_964428625.1 uncultured Oscillospiraceae bacterium
AATAATACAACTGCTACGGATACAAACATTAAAATGGTTGCACCTAATGTGAATAATACAACTGCTACGGATACAAACATTAAAATGGTTGCACCTAATGTGAATACCAACAAGCCTACTGCTACCGATATGAAGATGGTGTATCCTAACGTTAACACTGCAGAAGTTGATACTACAGGTATGAAGATGGTTCACCCTATGACTAAGACTGATCCTGTCCCTTCCAATCGACCTGGCGTTGTTTGGTCTAAAGGTGTAGCTATGTCCAAGTTCCCTATGGTTAAGGGCGCTGATATGGGCGAGTCACTTAAAAACCATTTCAACGATACTATCAATAGAATGACTACGGGGTTCAAAGACGATATTAATACTTGGATGAAAGAGAAACAAGCATCACTTAAAAAAGAGTTCCACGACTTCGTATCTAAAACAATGCGAGATTATGAGAACGCTTTAATGGACCCGGCTCAACAATTAGTTAAGAATGCAATTAAAAATCCATTGGGCACTATACAAGATTTCCCTCGTAACCTAAAAAACGCATTCGTGGACGTAGGACAGAATTTAGTTAACACATCTTTGGACGCAGCTTTAACAATAGCGAATAAAGGACGTGATGTAATAAACACTGCAATAAGTTTAGGTAATACTGCAGCACAAGCTATGAACGCAGTGAGCGAATTCTTTGGCGGACCTGGTAATGCAGTTCCTCTAATGAAAACAGTCCCTAAACTACCAACACGACAAGAGATATTAGCAAAGGCTACTGCAAAGATAAATCAAGCTACAGGTTTCGACTCTAAAGCATTCCTTGAAGCAGCGATGAAAGGTAAAATCGATAGAAAGATGTTGGGGGCTGACTTAGTAACAAAACCAGACGATTATGACGCATGGACAGAAACACCCCTATGGTTTATCGTTTCTGATGATAACGTTTACCACAACGAAGAAGCACCAATCATTTTAGATAACGCAGGTGTTGAAACTGTCGACCATAACAAAGACGGACGTAAGAAAGGCGAGAAGTCGTATACCTACATGGGTAACCGAGAGTCCCCTTGGCGTAACGTAATGAACGGAATACTAAGAGGGCTAATAGGTTTTCAAGGCGTCCCTGATAACCATTGCGATATTGATATAACGCCACATCAATACTATGTATTAAGTGATGACGATTTTAAAAACCTTACGAGTGATGATCCTACAAACCCTCTAAAGTATGACGTAGTTAAACAAATGCAAACGGACATGACATTGAAAAATTATTATGAACCGCCAGCTTATCCGTTAGATAAATTGGGCGACTTTATGATCTCGGATTTCCAAGTAATGAATTATACTATGAATACCGAGGACGCTTGGAATATGGGCGCTTACGGTAATATACCAGTAAGCACTACATTCATACTACCGACACAATTATCTATAAGATTCGTAGCAGACGCCAATATGCATACACATAAATGGATTACTGCATACCAAGAGTATATGCACGGTTACAAGTTTAACCTACACGCAATGAGACCTTACAAAATGTGTTGCCAAGATATAACAGTATTTGCCCTAACATTCTACGGCGAAGTTGTTTACGCCAAAACATTTATAGCTTACCCTCTATTCAAAGATGACTTTGCTCTTTTGGGTAGTGGTGGCGTTAAACATTTCGATACCGATTGGATAATAGTTGGAATGCAAGAGTTCACAGGTAAACCACAAGATACACTTTCTATGATGAACCCTATAGAAAATCCACCTCTACCAGGTGAGGTTGAAGCAGTTACGAATACTGCAGTAGTAGACACAGCAGCCATATCTGCAACTTTAGAGTCTAATAGCACTAACGTAGCATCAGGTGAATTCACGGACGAAGATATTAAAACTATAGACGGACATACTGAAGGTTTCCTCGATAAAGTAAGCAAATCAAGTTCTGCTATAAATAAAGCTGCAGCATTACTCGATAACGACCAAGTTAAATCGTTAGCTACAAGTTTAGGACTCGGTGGTGTAATTGATACCCTTCAAAATATAGATTTAATAGTTAAAGGCAAATGTAATTATTTAGTTGTCGCATACACTAACCATATTGCAAGTCCTTCTTACGGCGACACACAATTACCATATAACTCGACAGATACTAACGCAACATACAAGGGCGCAAGTATTCTACAAACAAGATATAGAGCTTGCGATAAATTAGCAATCAAAAGAGCAAAAGCCTATGTTGAGTCGTTAATAAAAAAAGGCGTAAAAAAAGATAACATAAAAGTAGTCATAGCCTCTTGTGACGGACTACCTGGTATGAACCATTATATCAAAGGAACTGCAATGGCAGAAGGTTTTTACTTGGGTGGTATCTATCACTACACTAACGCAGAGTGTCAAATGGAAAACGGCGATGGTAACAGTCAAGGTTTAAGTCTTAACCGCAGAGTAGATATGATTTACTTTGACGAGTTTATTAAAGATTGTCCTGATGCAATTAACGAAATGATGGGCGCAGGTTCTTCGGATGCAAGAGAGGACGAAAAGAAAATAGACTTGCTTTGGAATAAGATACCAAAGGTTAGTTATGGACGAGATACATTCTGGGGACCAAGTTGTCAAGTAACAAGATTCCCAAGTATTAATAAATCTATCGACTTAGGTATCAATGGCTTTAGTAATGGAATTGCAGATACTGTAGCTTCAACATCAGATAAACAAACTAACCAAGAGAAATACGACGAGATCGAAGAAGGTAATACCGAAAGCTCTATATTAATGGATTCTGGTAACGCTTCCGAGTCTGATGTTAACAAACAATTACATGCCTATGAAAAAGGTGAGGCTGTTAAACAAACAACAGTTAAAAGTAAAACCGCCTCTATTGGTAATAACTACATGTTAAGATATATATTAAGTTATCAAAACTTCAAACATAATATGTCTGACTTAAAGTGGTTCAAAGAAAAGTTCCCTTCAGAATATCGAACCAAAGTTAAGTTTAATGTTTATTCAGGTAGCGCTCCTTCAAGTTATATTCCAAGTTGCTCTAAACTACCACAGAACAGTAAAAACAAAACAGAGTTCACGGTATTAACTATTAACACCACAAGAGAGTTTATACAAAACAACAACTCTTTATCTGACAGCATCACTGGATTATTAAATTATTATTTTAACAATAATACTTACGCTTGGATACTAACCGAGAGTGATGGATATTTATCATTCTATCAAAAATGCAAAATTTAAAATTAATTTCCAAAATTAATTATTTAGCACTTGACTTTTTTTATAAAATATGATATAATATGTTTACACTCGGACAGGGTGATAAATAAATTAAAAAAAAGAAAGAGAGGATGAAAACATGGAAAAAGATTTTAAATTTCCGACTTTAGAACAGGACAAAATTAATTTTAGTTCTAAATCAAAGCAAGCATTATTTGATACATATAGTATGTTGTCTCAAATAATATCAAAGAGGATGTATTCAAAATATCGCTTCAATAACATATTAGAATACGAAGATATTAAACAATTAGCTGATTTGTCTTTATGGAAATTATTAGACAAATACAACCCACAACTAAACACGAGTTTTTCAACATTCGCTTGGAGCAAACTATCTAATCTAATAAAAGACGAGATAAGAGTAATAACTAAATCACGCAATATTGGACGAGAAATGGAAAATACAAAGTTATCAATCAATGATGATAACATGCCTCTTACTATAATCGATAACAACAACTATGAAGAAAAAGAAGGACGATTAATCAAAGCAATAGAAACAATGCTTGAAAAATCTACTTTCAATGATAAAGTGAAAAATATATTTAAACAATGTGTTTTATATAATGTTCCACAAATCAAAATAGCAAAACAATATAAAATAAGCGAATCTGCAATAAGTATTCATGTAAGAAAAGTAAAGCAATACTTAAAACAGCAAAAAGAATATTTGGAGTATTAAATGATAAAAATCAAACCCTTATTTGAAAAACTAATACCACCACTATCCGATGAGGCTTTCAAGTCTCTCGAGAATGATATAGTAGCAAGAGGTGTAATAGACCCGCTAATCATTTGGAAAGGTTTTTTAGTGGACGGTCACCATAGATATAAAATAATACAGAAATATAACATACCATACAAAACAGAAGAACTGCAAGGCGTTAAAACCGAAACTGATGTTTTGATATGGATGATAGAACACCAACTCTCAAGGCGTAACTTACGAATACTTGAGAAGGCAGATTTGGCATTAGAATACTGCGAGCTATTAAGACAGCAAGGTAATGTTAACCTTAAAGATACTTATCAAATAGCCTCAAAGATATTCGACATCAAAGAACAGACTATACAAAAGTATAAGGCTATTAAAAACTCTGGTAATAAAAAACTTATCAACCTGCTCTCTGACGAAGAGAAAGGTATTAACGAAATATACAAGAGATACTTGAAATGGGCTCAAACTAAAAACCGTGAGCCAATAGATATGAATTCTAAAGGGGAAGGTTACTTCCACAACATGAACTGCTTTGACTTTATGAAGCAGACAATTAACCACGATAAGTTCAATGTAGTAATAACAGAACCTGTAGCTTCAATAGATGCCACTATGGTTAAGAAATTCGACCGTAAAGAATTGAGGATAGGATACTGTGTAACTCTACTACATAAAGCAATAACGACTATGAAAGATATAGTTAAAAAAGATTGCTACTTCTTCTTCATATGCGACCCCGACGATTATGTTGCTATGTTCAATATGATTAAAGACGAACTTTTTTATATGGACACTATCGTATGGCATAAGGCATGTATCAAGACATACAGAGAGCCATATAAACTAAACAACTGTTGTAAGTTTGTCATAATGGCATGTATGAATACAGACTGTGCTATAAACAAGAGTATAAACATAATAGAGTCGGGCGAATCAGACAAGAGAGGCATACCTGTCAACGTAATAGATTTCTTATTAAGAATAATAGAGACGAAAGATACTTATATCTTTGACCCGTTTGCAGGCTACGGTTCTGTAATATCAGCTGCTTACTTAAGAAGATTGAAAGCAGAAGGTTGCGAAATCGACCCGGATATTTACCGGATCGGTTGCAAACAAGTAGAAGAAGTAATTAAGACTTTTGTTGAGTAGTAATTATTTCGCTATCACCATTATTCTGTCGAACTAAATTTACTGATTGATCATATTGATGAACTTTATTAAGTCCTAAGTCATCAGTAGAAGATAAGGCGTTATCTAATTTTTTAGATTTAGCGCCTTTTTTTGTTCTTAACTTTTTTATTTCTGCTTTATCGACTAATCCACTGTAAGGTGATTCATCAGGAACAGAATAAGTTTGAATAGTATTTTTATCAGTTACTAAATGTAATTGTTCTAATTCAACAAAGTTAATATCATCTAAATTTTTATGACATAATCCTTCCATAATTGGAATTATTTTTTCGACAGGATTTAATTCTGACGGGTCGTTAATTAATGCTTTAACTTTAGCTCTAGCATCCCATACTTTTCTAATCATTTCTTGTTTCTTAGTCTCTATAGCTTTAAGTAAAGCAGTAGCATCTTCTTTAGAAAGAGGATGTTCTTCATTATTATCATCTCGCCATATTACAGGTATAT
This sequence comes from uncultured Oscillospiraceae bacterium, assembly GCA_964428625.1. Taxonomy (GTDB): domain Bacteria; phylum Bacillota; class Clostridia; order Oscillospirales; family Oscillospiraceae; genus Faecousia. The sequence goes on from CAYRYT010000106.1 coordinate 5,777, forward strand.
TCAAGTTAATAAGTTTATTCAATGTATTAGTTGCATCGTTTGTTAACGTATATATAT
>CAYRYT010000107.1:0-5460 GCA_964428625.1 uncultured Oscillospiraceae bacterium
GCTTTACATATTGTATCAAAAATTTTCAAGTTAGTAAACTGTTTTTTTGCGATTTCTCCGCACGATTTCCACAAAAATTCCGTGGAAGTCGTCTGGCAAACCATGCAAATTGGCGAATCCAGTGAAATTTCGCCGCTTTTCGCCCAATTTTCCAGTTCTTCGGGGGTTTCAAAAACCCGGCAGTCCCGGCACCAGCCAGCAATTCCCTCCACCTCCGGGTGGGAGCGGGTGCCGATGATCACAGGCAGCCGTCCCCCATCCTGGGCCTTGCTGACAATGCCGTGGATCCGCTTGACAAAGGGACAGGTCGCGTCGATCACATCCACACCCCGGGCCTGCAGCCGTTCCTCCACCGCCCGGGTCACTCCATGGGAGCGGATGACCACCGTCATGCCGGGCATGGCCTCCTCCGGGGAGTTAATGACCCGCACGCCCATTTTCTCAAAATGGGCCACCGCATGGCGGTTGTGGATAATGGGGCCCAGTGTCACCACCTGGCGGCCCTCCCGGCTGGCCTGCTCCACCAGCTCCACTGCCCGGTTGACGCCGAAGCAGAAGCCGGCGCTTTTCGCTACCGTTACGCTCATAGGGGGATCTTCTTTCCCACGATCTCCCGGATGGCTGCCACCACGCCGTCAATATCCAGCTGGGAGGTATCCACTTTCACGGAGTCCCGGGCCATTTTCAGGGGGGCCACCTGGCGGTGGGAGTCCTGATAGTCCCGCTTCTCGATTTCCTTGCGGACGGCCTCAAAATTCACCTGCTGACCCTTGGCAGCCAGTTCGTCGCAACGGCGGCGGGCCCGTACCTCCGGAGAGGCAGTGAGGAAGATCTTCACGCTGGCCTTGGGCAGCACTACGGTGCCGATATCCCGGCCGTCCATGACCACATTCTCCCGCTTTGCCAGATCCCGCTGCATATCCAGCAGCATATCCCGGACGATCTCGTGGGCCGCCACGGCGCTGGCCATCTGGCCGATCTCCTGGGTGCGGATATCCTCGGTGACATCCATCCCGTTCATCAGCATATGCTGCTTGCCTTCCTCATCGTAGGCAATCTCCACGGTGAGCTCATCCAGATACCGACTGACCCCGTCCACATCCTTGGGGCTGATCCCCAGCAAATCCAGGAAGTAGGCCACGGTGCGATAAATCGCCCCGGTATCCACATAACGGAAGCCCAGTTCCTCCGCCAGGCGGCGGGCAATGGTGCTCTTACCGGCCCCGGCGGGGCCGTCAATGGCAATGGAATACAGTTTTCCCATGTTACATCCTTCTTTCTTATGATTCGCCCTGGGTGCGGAGCTTGGAAAGGGCCTCCGCCTCCCGGGTCACGACCTCCGTCGCTGTCAGGCCCAGCTTCCGGCCGGTCTCCTGGGCGGACATGGGCAGTCCTCCCTCCAGGCCGTAACGCAGGGTGAGGATCCGGGCATCCTGTTCGTCCAGGATGCTGAGCAGCTCCAGGATCCGGGATCTGGCCTGGAAATAGGCCGTATCCTCCACAGCCTTGTCCTCGTCCGGGTCCTCCTCCCGCTCCTGCTGGAGCTTGGGCTGATTCTGGGCGGCGGCTTTGGCATCCAGCACCAGCTTTTCCAGCTCCGCCGCTTCCTCCACCGTGGTGTTCAGCCGCAGGGCAGTCTCCTCCAGGGTGGGGCTTCTCCCCAGTTCCCGCTGAAGGGCCTTCTCCGCACCGCAGAAGCCTTCCACCGCCTGGCGGATCCGCTGGCCCGCACCGTTTGCCCGGGCCTGAACCACCACAGCCCGGGCCAAGGCTCCCCGAATGCAGTTGTCCCGCCAGGGGCCAAAGGGTTCGCCGTTATAATCCAGCATCCCCTGCCACAGGACCATGCTCCCCTCCTGGATGAGATCCAGCAGAAGCACACCCCGGCCGGTATAATCCCGGGCCAGCTCCAGCACACGGCTCAGGCTCAGATTGATAAGCCGCTCCCGGGCTCCGTCATCCCCCTGGGCAGCCGCCTGGGCCAGCAGGTTCTCATCCCCATAGGCCGGAATCCCCGCCAGTTCCTCCAGGTACACCGCCAGGGGATCCCCCGGCTCCAGCTCCCGGGCGATATCCGGCACATGAGCCAGCTTTTCCTCCAGTGCCAGCCGGGCTGCCGCCGGTCCGGCGCAAACAGCCTTGGGCAGGTCGGAGATCCCCAGGGTCACGCCCTTCTCTTCCAGGGCCTCCAGGGCTTGCTGGAAGGCATCATCGTCCTCCCCTTCCACAATAGACAGGAACCGGGCCGCTGAAATGGTGCTGCCGGGGTGCAAGCTCCGCAGGGTCAACTCCCAGGGCGCCGGTTCGAAGGTAAATTCCAAATCATGCATGTAAGTATTCCTCCAATCCCAGGCCCTCTCCCAGCTTTTGCAGCCGGTCTATGGCCTGGTGTTCGATCTGCCGTACTCGCTCCTTGGACAGGCCCAAGCGCCTGCCGATTTCCTCCAGGGAGTGCTCCACCCCGTCGTCCATACCAAAGCGCAGGCGCAGGATTTCCTGCTGGCGCTCCTTCAGTTGGCCCAGAAGCTGGTCCATGGTATTTTTCAGCTCCTGACGCACCAACTCCTCCTGGGGTTGGGGGGCTTGGATATTTTCCAGCAGTTCCGCCAGGTAACCCTCCTCCTCGCTGCCCACCGGGGCATCCAGGGAGCAGACCTGGGGGATCCTCTCCAGAAGCTGCCGGACCTTCTGGGCAGGAAGTCCGGTCTCCCGGGCAATTTCCTCGGCTGTGGGCTCCTGGCCGGTCTTTTGCTGCAGGGTACTGCGGGCATACAGGATTTTTCGCATCCGCTCGGCGGTATGGGTGGGCACCCGAATCAAGCCATTGTGGCTCATCAGGCACCGGCCGATCCCCTGGCGGATCCATTTCGTGGCATAGGTGGAAAAGCGGTAGTCCAGGCTATAATCAAATTTCCGTGCGGCCACCAGCAGGCCCACGCTCCCCTCCTGGATCAGATCCATCATGGGAACGCCCCGGCCCACATATTCCCGGGCCACGGAAACCACCAGCCGGAGATTGGCATTGACCATCTGGCGCACGGCTTCCTCATCCCCCTGGGCGCAGCGGCAGGCCAGATCCCGCTCCTGCTCCGGCGTAAGCCGGGGGTATTGGCGAATCTGGCTGAGATAGAGGCCCATATCATCCTCGGGCAGTGTCTGCCCTTCCTTCTCGTGCAGTTCCGCGGTCATGGATTCACTCCTTTGCGCTCCTTGAATTGTTCCCGCAGGGCCATCAGATCCGCCTCCGATGCAACGCTGCCGGAGCAATGCTCCGTGCGGATAATGTCCAGGCAGTCCGCCAGCGCATTCTCACTCACCGGGCCCTGCTGGCGCTGCAAGATCCCGGCCACATGGGCCATCTCCTCCGGTTCCAGCCCCTCCAGCACGGCGACGGATACCTCCATACCCTGGCGGTACCGGTCCAGCAGTTGGCCATACACCCGTCCCAGCAACGGGGCGGAGAACGCCTCGGGGGTCAGTCCCTTGGTCTGTTCCAGAAGCCCCGGCTCCCGGAGGATCATGGCCAGCACCGTCTCCTCCGCCATGGCGGACTTCATATTGTCATAGCGGATATTCCGGCTCTTGGGCTGCAAATTTTTCGCCGGGGCCAGATCGATCCGCTCCTGCTTCTTCTTTTCCCGGTGGATGCGGCGCTTGAAGGCCTTGTCCACCTCCAGCCTCACCACCGCCTCGGTCAGCCCGGCAGCCTCCGCCACCCGGCCCCCATAGACCTCCCGCTGGACGGGACTGGACAGGGTGGAGATCAGCTCCGCGGATTCCTGGATGTAGTGGATCTTCTGCTCATCCTCCCGCAGGTCATACTTCCGGCGGATGGCATTGAGCTGGTATTCCACCCGGTTAGCCGATTCCTCCAGCAGGAGCTTAAACCGGTCAGCACCGAATTTTTTCAGGAATTCATCCGGGTCCTTGGCATCCCGCATTCGCAGGACCTTGACCTGAAGGCCAGCCTTTTCCAGCATAGGGATTGCCCGCCGTGTTGCGTTCTGGCCGGCATCGTCCCCGTCATAGATCAGCACCACCTGCTCCGTGTACCGGGACAGCAGCGTGGCATGATCCTCCGTCAGGGAAGTACCCAGGGAAGCTACCGCACAGTCAAAGCCATACTGGTGCAGGGCGATGGCATCCATATACCCCTCCACCAAAATCAAATATCCCAGCTTGGTTTTCTTGGCAAGATTCAGGCCAAACAGGTTTTTTCGTTTATTAAAAATCAAGGTTTCCGGGGAATTGAGGTACTTTGGGGTGGAATCGTCCATGACCCGACCACCAAAGCCGATTACATTGCCCCGGACATCGATAATGGGGAACATGAGCCGGTTGCGGAACCGGTCGTAGATCCTGCCCTTATTCTTCTGGGACTGGGACACCAGCCCCGCATCGACCAGTTCCTGATCCGTGTAGCCCTTTTTCCGCATGGCATCCACCAGCCCGGTCCAGCTGTCCGGGGCAAAGCCGATGCCAAACTTGGTCAGAGTGGACTTGGGCATTCCCCGCTTCTGGGCGTAGGCCAGGCCCTGGGCACCGGCAGGGGTGTAGAGCTGTGCCACGAAATACCGGGCGGCCTCCTTGCTCAGGGCCCACAGCCGCTCCCGCTGGCGATACCGGGACTGGTACTGTTCATCCTCCGGCACCTCCATGCCCACCCGCTTGGCCAGGGCACGGACCGCGTCGGGATAGCTCAGCCCCTCGATCTCCATTTGGAAATTGATGACACCGCCGCCCTTGTGGCAGCCGAAGCAATAATAGATCCCCTTATCCGGAGACACGGAAAAGGAAGCGGTTTTCTCCCCATGGAAGGGGCACAGGCCAAACAGATTGGCACCGGAGCGTTTCAAATTCACATAGTGGCCCACCACATCCTCAATGGGATTGCGGTTGACCAATTCATCCAAAAAGGATGGGGGAAAAGCCATGCTGCACGCCTCCTTTCGCCAAAGTCAGTGCTGATTACCGGGTCTGCAAGCGCTGGGCCCGGGCCTTGGGTGCTTCCGTCCCGGTCACACGGCACACCAGCAGCTCCACACCCATCAGAACCGGGGGCAGCATACCGGGCATCAGCCGCACATCCCCCTGCACCAGCACGGGGATCACCGCCAAAGTCATGGACAGGAAGGCCATAATCATCACGGCCCACCGGCACCAGGCCTTCCGGGTCACCAGAAAGAGCACTGCCATGCCGAAGGTCAGTGCGGCACAGTAACCGGCAAAGGGCAGGCACAGCCCCACCGCTGCCTCCTCCACCAGGGCGAAGTAGGAGCAGAAACCGATTTGTTCCGTCTGAAAATAGAGTACCCGTACCGCATCGGGCAGACCTGCCAGTAGCGCCGCCGCCAGGGGCAGCACCACCAGGGCAATGGATTTGAGTTTCTCGGGTTTCATAAAGGCCTCCCTATTACAATAAGTTTTGGTTGGAAGTCCAGCATCCAGCTGGACTTCCTT
>CAYRYT010000108.1:0-5439 GCA_964428625.1 uncultured Oscillospiraceae bacterium
CCCCGGGCCTTCATGGCCTGATTGATGTGGTGAGAGAGGGTGGTGTTCTCCGCGTCAGCCAGATTCTCCACGCCGAAATACTTCTCCGCCTTCTCGATGCCCTTGGCGGTCAGGGATACGGTCCGGGCCTTTTCATCTACAAAGTAGTCGCAGTCGTAGTCGTCCTGGACTTCCTTGTCTTCGGTCTTGGCGAAGACCTGACGGCGCAATGTGGAGACGAAATAGTCCGCCATTTCGTAGAGCTTGGAGGAGTCCTCGCCCTTGCCGGAGATGATCAGCGGGGTCCGGGCCTCGTCGATGAGGATGGAGTCCACCTCGTCCACGATGGCAAAATAGTGGCTGCGCTGGACCAGCTCCGACTTGTAGATGGCCATGTTATCCCGCAGGTAGTCAAAGCCCAGCTCGTTGTTGGTGCAGTAGGTGATATCCGCGGCGTAGCTCTCCCGTCGCTCCTGGGCGGACATACCGGGGATGATCAGGCCCACGGTCAGGCCCATGTAGCGGTAGACCTTGCCCATCCACTCGGAGTCCCGCTTGGCCAGGTACTCATTGACGGTGACCACATGGACACCCCGGCCGGTGAGGGCGTTGAGGTAGCAGGGCAGGATGGCAACCAGGGTCTTGCCCTCGCCGGTTTTCATCTCCGCGATGCGGCCCTGGTGCAGCACGATGCCGCCCAGAAGCTGGACGGGGTAGGGGCGCATACCCAGCACCCGGTCAGCAGCCTCCCGGATGGCAGCAAAGGCCTCGGGCAGGAGGGAATCCAGGCTCTCGCCCTGGGCATAGCGCTGGCGGAAGGCGGGGGTCTTTGCCTTCAGTTCCTCCTCGGACAGGGCGCGGTATTCCGGCTCCAGGGCCAGGATCCGGTCCACCAGCGGCTGGATCTTCTTAATTTCCCGCTGGGAGCGGGTACCAAATATTTTCGTTAACAGTCCCATATTAAAAAAACTCCTTTGGTTCTTGGGGTCACAGCAATCCTTTGCCGCCGGAAATGGCTTTTGGGCATCCCGTTGTGCGGCCATAGCTCCCAGCATTATACCATATCCCGGAGAAAAAGAACAGAATATTTTGTAAATAATTAATTATCCCAAAATTTGTGAACACCCTTTGACCAAAATCCACAAAACTTCGTTTTTCCAAAAGATTCTCTTGTAATATGCGCCGCTGTCTGCTATACTTATCAGTGATAAAATGAATTCGTGTTTCCTTTTTCTAATCTTTTCACGATATTCACCAAAATAAAGGAGAACCGCCATGAGAAAACAGTTGAATATGAACACCGGCTGGGAATTTACTTACCACGACGGCTCCGTTCAATCCCTGAACCTGCCCCATACCTGGAACAATATTGACGGCCAGGACGGCGGCAACGACTACTACCGGGGCACCTGCTCCTACCGTAAGCGTTTTGCCGCTCCCACCTTCGACAGCGCCTGCGAGGTGGTCTACCTGGAGTTCCGGGGCGTCAACGCCTCCGCCAAGGTCGTCCTCAACGGCCAGACCGTCGCCACCCACGATGGTGGCTACTCCACCTTCCGCTGCAATGTGACCCCCTATCTCCAGGAGGAAAACGAGCTGTATGTGGAAGTGGACAACTCCGTCAACGACCGGGTCTATCCCCAGAAGGCTGACTTCACCTTCTACGGCGGTATCTACCGGGATGTGTACCTCATCACCCTGAACAAGCACCACTTCGACATGGACCACCTCGGCGGTCCCGGCCTGGCCGTCAGCGCCGAGGTCAAGGACAAGGATGCCTCCGTGTGGGTCCGCACCTGGCACAACAGCCAGGGCACCGTGGCCATCACCCTGAAGGATGCCGAGGGCCATGTGGTCGCCACCGGCGAGGGCACCGACACCCACATCCAGGTGAAGAATGTCCACCTGTGGGACGGCATCGACGATCCCTACCTCTACACCTGCGAGGCCACGCTGACCGTGGACGGCACCGTGGTGGACACCGTCTCCACCCCCTTCGGTGTGCGTTACTTCCATGTGGATCCCCAGAAGGGCTTCTTCCTCAACGGCCGCAGCTATCCCCTGCGGGGCGTCTGCCGCCACCAGGACTGGAAGGGCCTGGGCAACGCCATCGGCAAGGAGCACCACGAGACCGATATGGCCATCATCCGGGAAGTGGGCGCCAACACCATCCGTCTGGCCCACTACCAGCACGATCAGTACTTCTATGACCTGTGCGACAAGTACGGTATGGTCGTCTGGGCGGAGATCCCCTACATCTCCGAGCATCTGCCCAACGGCCGGGAGAACACCATCTCCCAGATGAAGGAGCTGATCACCCAGAACTACAACCACCCCTCCATCTGCGTCTGGGGCATTTCCAACGAGATCACCATCTCCACCAAGGACAACCAGGATATGATGGACAACCACCGTGTCCTCAACGACCTGATCCACGAGATGGATCCCTCCCGTCCCACCACCCTGGCCTGCTACGCCATGTGCGGCCCCTTCAACAAGGTCGCCCATCAAGTCTCCGACATTGTCTCCTGGAACCTGTACCTGGGCTGGTATGTCCCCGGTATGTTCCTGAACAAGCTGTGGGTGGACTTCTTCCACGCCGTTTACCCCAACCGCTGCCTGGGCTACTCCGAGTACGGCTGCGAGTGTATGCCCAACCTCCACTCCTCCCACCCCAAGCGGGAGGACCAGACCGAGGAGTACCAGTGCAAGTACAATGAGTATATGCTCAACTTCTTCGCCGAGCGTCCCTTCATGTGGGCCACTCACCTGTGGAATATGTTCGACTTCGCCGCCGATGCCCGGAATCAGGGCGGTGAGCCCGGCATGAACCACAAGGGCATCGTCACCTTCGACCGGAAGATCAAGAAGGACAGCTTCTATATCTACAAGGCATGGTGGAGCAAGGAGCCCTTCGTCCACATCTGCGGCAGCCGCTATGTGGATCGCCCCGAGAAGGTCACCAAGGTCAAGGTCTACTCCAACCAGAAGACCGTCACCCTGCTGGCCAACGGCGAGAAGATCGCCACCCTCACCGGCGACAAGGTCTTTGAGTTCAAGGTTCCCGTCAACGGCAAGGTGAAGCTGGAGGCCATCTCCGGCGAGCTGCGCGATACCGCTGCCATCCGCTATGTGGACAAGCCCAACCCTGCCTACAAGCTGGGCAAGGACGGCGGCAACGGCGGCAACTGGACCTGATTCTTCCCGGCACCCCTTGCAAAAGGGGTGCCACCCTGGCAAATCCGGCTTTCTCCGCGGCGGGGCCGCGGTAAGCAATAGACAATCAAATGATACCCAAAGAGGAGGATTCGAATGAGTAATCAACCCCAGAGCAACACCGGCCTGAACAGAGCTAAGATGTATCAGCTGGTGCTGTTCCCCCTGAACAACGGTGCTACCAATGTGTACTTTGTTCTGATCCTGAGCTACATCGCCAGCTTCGGTTCCAATGTCCTGGGCCTGGCCGCGGTGTTCGCATCTCTGATGGTCACCGGTATGCGTGTCTTCGACGCCATCACCGACCCCATCATCGGCGCTCTGATGGACAAGACCAACGGCCGCTTCGGTAAGTTCCGTCCCTTCATGTTGATCGGTAACGCCATCATGGCTGTGTCCGTCATCATCCTGTACTGCGTCACCCCCCTGATCCCCACGGATATGATGTGGCTGCGCTATACCCTGTTTGTGCTGCTGTACGCAGTGTGGGTCATCGGCTACACCTTCCAGACCTCCGTCACCCGGGCTGCTCAGCCTGTGCTGACCAACGACCCCAACCAACGTCCCCTGTTCACCATCTTCAACACCATCGGCTCCCTGGCCGGTATGGGCATCATGCAGGCCATCGGCCCCATCATTGCCCGTGGTGAGTTCGCCGGTGACTACAACGCCCAGTGGTACGCCATCATGACCCCCATCGGCATCGTGCTGTCCATCATCCTGACCATCCTGGCCATCATCGGCATTGCCGAGAAGGACAACGAGAAGTACTTCGGCATCGGCGGCAAGAGTGAGCCCGTGAAGGTCTCCGAATATGTGCGCATCATCGGTGCCAACAAGCCCCTGCAGCGACTGATGGTCGCCGGCGGCGGCTGCAAGCTGGCCATGGCCATTGGCACCAACATGACCGTTCTGATCATGCTCTACCAGCAGATGATGGGCGACTACGACAGCCTGTACCTGCCCATGATGGTTCTGGGCTATGTCTTCGCTGTTCCTTTCTTTGCCCTCACCGTCCGCACCTCCCAGAAGAAGGGCCAGAAGGCCTCTCTGGTCACCTACATCCGTCTGGCCCTCATCTGCTATGTTGGCGTGCTGGTTCTGCTGCTGCTGTGGAACCCCAACGATCCCAACTTCAAGATGTCCCTGATGACCGATGGCCACCTGTCCATCAACCTGTACACCATCGCCTTCATCCTGTTCTTCGGCCTGGGCTACGGCGCTTACTACGCTACCGCCGATATGCCCATCCCCATGGTTGCTGACTGCGCCGACTACGAGACCTACCGCTCCGGTAAGTTCATCCCCGGCATCATCGGCACCCTGTTCTCCCTGGTGGACAAGCTGGTTTCCTCCCTGTCCTCCACGGTTGTGTCCATCGCCCTGCTGTTCATCGGTGTCCACAACCTGCCCGTTAAGGCCGATCCCTATGTGGAAGGCATGAACTGGGTCGTCATCGGCCTGTTCTGCATCATCCCCATGGTCGCCTGGGCCCTGACCCTGTGGGCCATGAAGGGCTACGACCTCACCGGCGACCGGATCAAGACCATCCAGGCCGTCAACGCCGCCCGGAAGGAAGCCATTGCCGGTGGTATGTCCACCGAGGAAGCCCTGGCTACCATCACCGACGAGACTGTCGCCCACTAAGCATACTCCCCAAAAGAGCGCTGCACCTGCAGCGCTCTTTTTTTGTACCATCGCCTCCCCTTGTCAAAGGTCGGATAAAAAGGCTCCCCTTAGTAAGGGGAGCTGTCGGCCAGTCAGGCCGACTGAGGGGATTGAAGCTACCGACTACCGCAGAAGTCCCAACCCTCAACCCCCTCCGTCACGGCCTTTGCCATGCCACCTCCCCCTACTAGGGGGAGGCTTTGGAAGTGCGACAATCCTACCCCCTACCAGGGGGAGGCTTTGGCTGGCACAACCTTCTTATTCACCAGGGAGAGGCATTCTGGGTGGTTCCCAACAAAAAATCCGGGCGTGCAATCGCACGCCCGGATGGTCATATCAGCACAGCTTTGCGCCGGCGGGGATGGCATCATCCAGCATAATCAGATTCAGCTTCTCCTCGCCATTCTCCGTGTGAACGGCGGACAGCAGCATACCGCAGGACTCCCGGCTCATCATCTTCCGGGGAGGCAGGTTCACAATGGCCACCAGGGTCTTGCCCACCAGCTCCTCGGGCTTGTAGAACTTGGCAATGCCGGAGAGAATCTGCCGGTCGGTGCCGGTGCCGTCATCCAGGGT
>CAYRYT010000109.1:0-5416 GCA_964428625.1 uncultured Oscillospiraceae bacterium
CCAGCAGGTCGAAGGGATCCTTGGTCTCCCGGTCCATCTTGTTGATGAAGGTGAAGATGGGGATATGGCGCATGGCGCAGACCTTAAAGAGCTTCCGGGTCTGGGGCTCCACGCCCTTGGCACCGTCGATGACCATGACGGCGGAGTCCGCTGCCATGAGGGTGCGGTAGGTGTCCTCGGAAAAGTCCTGGTGACCGGGGGTGTCCAGAATGTTGATGCAGAAGCCGCCGTACTGGAACTGCATGACGGAAGAAGTAACGGAAATACCGCGCTGCTTCTCAATTTCCATCCAGTCAGAGGTGGCAGCCCGGGAGTTTTTTTTGCCCTTGACCACGCCGGCCTGGGCGATGGCGCCGCCGTAGAGCAGGAATTTTTCGGTGAGGGTGGTTTTACCCGCGTCAGGGTGGGAAATGATGGCGAAGGTCCTTCGCCGGTTGATTTCTTGTTCTAAAGTAGACATAACATACCTCCATGAAGAATCTATCTGTTCCGAATCCATGGGGTGCTTAAATTGGACCGGTCAGGTGCATAAGAGAAACCTCCAAATCGGGTGGATTCCACAATATATCACTTTATTCTACCACAGCAAGGGGAAAGATACAAGAAAAAATCCAAAAAACCGGAAACTTTTTCCCCCGACACCGGGGACACTTCCTCCTTGCAACCGGGGGGATTTTTGTATATACTATATCTATCCAAAAAGACAAGGAGCGATGGGGATGGAGTTTAAAGTATTGGCCATTGGCGATGTGGTGGGCAACCCCGGCCTGGATCGGATCAGCCGGAGCCTGCGGTACTGGAAGGGAAAGACCGGAGCGGATTTTGTGGTGGTCAACGGGGAAAATGCCAGCGTGGTGGGCATGACCCCGGACCAGGGAGAAGAGATCCTGGATGCCGGTGCGGATGTGATCACCATGGGCAACCACACCTTCAACAAGCGGGAGATCGTGCCCTATCTGGATGATTGCCCCCGGATCGTCCGGCCTGCCAATCTGGCACCCCAGCTCCCGGGGCGGGGCTGGGTGACCATGGACACCAAGGCAGGCCCTGTGACGGTTATCGATCTGCTGGGCCGGTGTGGTATGGATTTCAGCCCGGACAACCCCTTCCTGCTGGTGGAGAAAATCTGCAAAGAGGTGGATTCGAAGATCATCCTGGTGGAGATCCATGCGGAGGCTACCTCGGAGAAGCTGGCCATGGGCTATATGCTCGATGGCCGGGTCAGCGCCGTCTGGGGTACCCATACCCATGTCCCCACGGCGGATGCCCAGGTGCTGCCCAAAGGCACGGGCTATGTGACGGATCTGGGGATGACGGGCCCCGCCCGTTCCGTCCTGGGAATCCAGCCCCGGCTGTCCATAGCCAAGTTCCGGGGGGATCTGCCGGAGCGGTACCGCTGGGCGGATGGGCCCACCAAGATGGAGGGCGTACTGTTTACCCTGGACAGCACCACGGGGCGCTGCATCCGGGCGGAAAGGATGGACCTGCATGAAGATTCTGCACAGCGCTGACTGGCATCTGGATGCCTCGCTGAAGGGCCGGGAGGCTCTGAAAGAGGATCTGCTGGGTGTGCCGGGGCAGCTGGCGGCTCTGTGCCGCCGGGAGCGCTGCGACCTGGTGCTGCTCAGTGGCGATTTGTTTGACGGCCCCTGCACCCGGGAGAGCCTTCGGGTGGTGCGGGATGCCCTGGAGGCCATGGAGGTTCCCGTGGTGATTGCCCCGGGAAACCATGATTTCTGGGGCCCGGACAGTCCCTGGGGGGAAACCTGGCCGGAAAATGTCCATATCTTCCGGGGGGAGAGGCTGGAATACCGGGATTACCCCCAGCTGTCCTGCCGGGTCTATGGTGCCGGGTATGAGAGCATGGACTGCCCCGGTCTGCTGGAAGGGTTTCGGGCGGATGGGCCCTGGCGCTATGCGGTGATGGCCCTCCATGGGGATCCGCTCCAGGCCGCATCCCCCTACTGTCCCGTCACCCGGGACCAGGTGACGGAATCCGGTCTGGATTATCTGGCCCTGGGCCATATTCACAAGGAAGGATCCTTCCGGGCCGGCGGAACCCTGTGCGCCTGGCCGGGGTGCCCCATGGGGCGGGGCTATGACGAGACCGGTGTCCGGGGTGCGCTGATCGTGACCCTTGAGGAAGTCGCCCAGGCACGGTTCTATCCCCTGGATACCCCCCGGTTCTATGACTGGGAGGCGCCGGTGGTGACCACCCCGGAGGCGGCGCTGGAGGATTTGCTGGCCGACCAGAGAACGGGGGATCATTACCGGATCACCTTCACCGGCGAGGGAGAGACACCGGATCTGGAAGCCCTGAAAGCCAGGTTCCCGGCCTTTGCCAATCTGGAGCTTCGGGACCGGACTGTGCCCCCGGTGGACCTGTGGGCCCAGGCGGGGGAGGACAGCTTTGCGGGGCTCTATTTCGGAAAGCTCCGGGCATTGGCGGCAAAGGAGCCGGAGGTGGGGGAGCTGGCTGCCCGGATCTCCCGGCAAATCCTTGCGGGGCAGGAGGTGAAGCTGCTGTGATTCTGCATTCCATGACGGCGACCTTTGGCAAGCTGGATCACCAGACCCTGACCCTGGAGCCGGGGCTGAATGTGATCCAGGGCCCCAACGAATGGGGAAAATCCACCTGGTGTGCCTTCCTGACGGTGATGCTCTATGGCCTGGATACCCGGGCCAGGACCACCCAGGCGGGCCTTGCGGATAAGGAACATTATGCCCCCTGGTCCGGCCAGCCCATGGCCGGGCGGCTGGAACTGACCTGGGAGGGTCGGCGGATCACTATTACCCGGGAGCGGAAGGGGCGTGTGCCCCTGGGCCAATTCCGGGCCTATGAGACGGAGACGGGGCTGGATATCCCGGAGCTGGACGGCACGAATTGCGGTCAGGTGCTTCTGGGAGTGGAGCGCTCCGTGTTCCAGCGGACGGGGCGGATTTCCCTGAAAGATATGCCCGTCACCGATGATGAAGCCCTCCGCCGCCGGCTCAATGCCCTGGTGACCACCGGAGAGGAAGACAGTGGGGCGGATCAGCTGGGGAAAAAACTAAAGGAACTGAAAAACCAGTGCGACCGGCCAAGGAGCGGCCTGCCCTACCTGCGCCAGAGGCACCAGGAGATCCTCCACCAGCAGGAGCAGTGGGAAAAGCTGGAATGCCAGCTGGCCCAGGGCCGGCAGCGGCAGAAGGAGCTGGAGGATTTTGCCGCCTGGCTGGATAACCATGCCCAGGCTCTGGGATACGCCCGGGCGCAGGCGGATCGCCAGCGGGTGCGTCAGGCAGAGGCGGCCCGGGATGCCCTGGCCGGGGAGCTGACCCAGTGCCGGGCCATGACCCGGGAATTGCCGGATCGGGCCCAGGCGGAAGGGGAGATTGCCCGGCTGCAAAGTCTGCAAACCCACTGGGCATCCCTGGAGATGGAGGAGCAGATGCTGCCCCAGCCTCCGGTGCCCCCGGAAGGGCCGGAGGCATTCCGGGGTAAGACCGGGGGAGAGGCTCTGGCCGAGGCCCGGAGGGATGCAATCGCCTGGCAGACGGCCCGGAATGACAATCGTCCGGTGCTGCTGGTTTTGGCCTTGGTTCTGGGAGGAATCGCCCTGGGCCTTGCCTGGCTGGCACCCCAGCTGTGGCTTCTGGCAGGGACCCTGGGAATTGGCAGCGGTGTTATGGTAACTATATGGGCTCTCCGCCGAAGCAGTGGGGGAAAGACCATGGCCGCACTGGAAGGCATCTATGGCTCCCTCCCGCCGGAGGGGTGGGAGGCGGCTGCCCGGGACTATGAAGCCCTGTGTCAGGCCTATGAAAGGGAATTGGCGGATTATCAGACCAGCCGGGGGGATTTGGACAGCCGAAAGGCCCGTCTGCGCCAGGCACTGGCGGAAATTCCCCCGGAGCGGAACCTGGCCTATTGGCAGGATACGCTCCGCACCTGGGATCGGCTGTATGATTTGGAGCGACAACTGCGCCAGGCCCAGGCCCAGGTTGAGACCCTGACGGCCATGGCCCAGGTGGCCCAGCCCCCGGCATTCCCCGACACCATGACCTACGACCTGGATCAGACCCGCCGCCTGAAGTCGGACACCACCCAGTCCATCCACCAGCTTCAGCGGCAGATGGGGGTGCTTCAGGGCCAGCGGGAGCAGTTGGACAGCCCGGAGACCCTGGCCCGGAAGTGCCGGGAGACAGAGGCGGCGATTTACCGCCTGGAACAGACCAAGGCGGCAGTGGAGATGGCCCTCCAAACCCTGGCGGATACCCAGACGGAGCTTCAGCGGCGGTTTGCGCCGAAAATTGCCCGTCAGGCCCGGGAGGATTTCACCGCCCTGACCCAGGGACGGTATGACCGGCTGACCCTGGACCGGGATCTGCGCCTGCAAGCGGGCCTGGCCGGGGAGGAGAGCCTGCGCACGGCCCAGTGGCCCAGCGACGGCACGGTGGACCAGCTGTATCTGGCCCTGCGCCTGGCGGCCTGGGATGTGCTATCCCCCAATGGCCTGCTGATCCTGGATGATGCCCTGGTACGCTTCGACGATGGGCGGGCCCGGGCGGCCCTGGAGCTGCTGAAGGAGCAGGGCCGGCGCCACCAGATCCTTCTGTTTACCTGCCACCGGCGGGAACGGCAATGGCTTTAACAAAAATAGCGCCCCTGCCTGGCAGGAGCGCTATTTTTCGATTTTTTTGCGGTTGGATCGCAGAGCCAGACGGTAGAGCCCATATCCCAGACAGGCACCGGCCACATTGAGGATCAGATCATCCACATCGCAGCTGCCCCGGAGGGTGAACAGCTGGGTCACTTCCACCAGGGTGATGATCCCGGCGGTAACGGCTGCGACACGCCACAGTCTGCGGTTTTTGGGCCACAGCCAGGGGAGGAAGATTCCCAGGGGCAGGAACAGCACCACATTTCCCGCCAGGTTGATCAGCGCGTGGCGGCGCAGGTAAGGCCCGTAATCCTCCAGGAGCAGCCGCAGGTAGAGACGGATGGTTACCAGGGGTTCCAGATTCAGATTCCGGTTTACCTGGTCCCAATAGGTGCCGTCGTACACCGGCCGTGCCCGGGCGAAGAGCAGCCACAGCATGATGGCGCAGTAGAGGCCAAAGGCTTTGTATCGTTTGGGGATCATGGGGTCTCCTTTCCGGGGAAAAAGGGCTCGCCCGTTGGGCGAGCCCTTGTGGTTTGGGGGAAATCAGGCCTTTTCCAGGGCCAGGGTGCGGGTGGTCAGATCGCAGACCTCGGAAGGTCCGAAATACTGGATGGCACCGGGGTAGGTGTAGCAGGTCTCCACGGCCCAGGTTTCCCGATGGGCAGCGAAGAACTGGAAGGGCTTGCCATCCAGCTCCACCAGAGCCTTGCGGATCACGGGCTTGTCGGAGCCGTTGCGGCGCTCGATGTTCATCATCTTGGTGATGGGCA
>CAYRYT010000110.1:0-5409 GCA_964428625.1 uncultured Oscillospiraceae bacterium
AAAAAATGCAAAAGCCACGGTTTGCACCGTGGCTTTTTGCATTAAGAAAAGAGGAGAGGAAAATGAAAAAGAAAGATTGGAAGTATATTTAGAAACTGTTCCATGGGAGGCTTGGCCTCGGGAACCAGGTGTTATCCTTAAGTACCTATATCATACCCCGAAAATGTGAATAAAAAAAGTGTATAAATTTTAAGTTTGTGTGAAGTTCACAAAAACCTTCCCATGGAATTATGCAAGATGCTAAATCCTCCTTACCCAGTTTTCTCCCTGGGTGGGATATAGAAATTTTAACTGTTTGTTTCATATTACCGGAAAATATTACACAAAAGCGCTGATTTCTCCAACCTATACTTTCCAATACCCAGAAAAGTCGGGAATAAAACCGAAACGACCTGAAAAAATGCAAACGGTCACATAACCACGAAAGCGAGTCACAAAACCGGCAATATCCCCTCAAATTCCACATTTCCGCCATTTTTCTCATCCCCAGGGGAATCCATCCCATTTTCAGAATATAACCGGGAAAAGCAGGTCATTTTCCCGGGAAATGGGACATTGTTTGAGGATTTCGTCAATTGACGGACGGGTGTCTTTTTGGTATGCTATAGGCACAACCCCAGCGGAAAGGAGGTAACAAAATGAATTGGGCTGTAATTCTTTGGCTGGCGCTTATGGTCCTGTGCCTGCTGGTAGAGGCGATGACGGTGAATGTGGTATCCCTGTGGTTCGCCGGTGGTGCCCTGGTGGCCGCTGTCACGGCGGGGCTTTCCGGGGCGATCTGGCTCCAGGTGCTGCTGTTTGTTCTGGTGTCAACGGTGCTGCTGGCTTCCCTGCGACCCCTGGTCCGCCATTGCATCACACCGAAGATCACAAAGACCAATCTGGATTCTGTCATCGGCTCCCAGGGTCTGGTCACCGTTACCATCGATAATCTGGCTACCCAGGGCCGGGTCAAACTGGGCGCCATGGAGTGGACCGCCCGATCCACTTCCGGCGAAGAAATCGAAGCGGGCACCATAATTCAGGTAGACCGGATCGAAGGCGTGAAGGTCTATGTCACCCCGGACAAATTCTGGGCGTAATCCATAAGGAGGATTTACAATGGAATGGTTGGGTATTATTGCGTTTATCATCATCCTCATCCTGATGGTGGTCGTGTCCAACATCAAGGTGGTTCAGCAGTCCCGGGCTTATGTCATTGAGCGTCTGGGTGCCTTCCACGAGGTGTGGGGTGTGGGCCTGCATGTGAAGTGGCCCTTCCTGGACACCATCGCCCGGAAGGTCTCTCTGAAAGAGCAGGTGCTGGACTATCCCCCCCAGCCCGTGATCACCAAGGATAATGTCACCATGCAGATCGACACTGTGGTGTATTTCCAGATCACCGACCCCAAGCTCTATACCTACGGCGTGGAGCAGCCCATGATGGCCATGGAGACTCTGACGGCCACCACCCTGCGCAATATCATTGGTGACCTGGAGCTGGATCAGACCCTGACCTCCCGGGATATCATCAACACCAAGATGCGTGTGATCCTGGACGAGGCCACGGACCCCTGGGGCATCAAGGTCAACCGTGTGGAGCTGAAGAACATCCTGCCCCCCACGGATATTCAGAGCTCCATGGAGAAGCAGATGAAAGCCGAGCGTGACCGCCGTCAGGCAATCCTCCAGGCCGAGGGCCAGAAGAAGTCCGCCATCCTCATCGCAGAAGGTGAGAAGGAATCCGCCATTCTCCGGGCTTCCGCCGAGAAGGAAGCGGCCATTCTTAAGGCTGAGGCAGAGCGCCAGGCGGCGATCCTGAAGGCAGAGGGCGAGGCGGAGGCTATCCGCAAGGTCCAGCAGGCGCTGGCAGACTCCATGGGTATGCTGAACAACCAGGCTCCCAACGATCAGGTCATCAAGCTCAAGTCCATCGAGGCGATGGAGAAGGTCGCGGATGGCAAGGCCACCAAGATCATCATTCCCAGCCAGATGCAGGGACTGGTCGGTATGGCCAATGGCCTGGTGGAAGGCGTGAAGGAGCAGTAATTTTCCTATCAGACAGCGAAGGCTCCCCGAACTCCGGGGAGCCTTTTGTCTTAAGGCTCCCCTTAGTAAGGGGAGCTGTCATGCGAAGCATGACTGAGGGGATGGAAGCCCGGATTCCGTAAAATGCCGGTCGGCCCCTACCTGGGGGTGTCGCAACCATCCGGCTGCCGGGGAAACTCGTTACCTTCCACCCCCTCCGTCACGGCGTTCGCCGTGCCACCTCCCCCTGCCAGGGGGAGGCATTAGCTGGTGCGACTTTCCTACACCCCTATCAGGGGGAGGCTTTAGCGGTGTGACCTTCTTATTTCCCTACCAGGGGGAGACTTTTAGAAATAATCCTGGAATGAACGAAAAAACCGCCCTTTCGGGCGGTTTTTTGGTTACTGGGGATCAGCGCACATACTCGATGACCACCCGGCGGTTGGGCTCGGTGCCGGTGGAGTAGGTGGTGATATTCTCCATCTCCTGGAGGGTGGAATGGATCACATGACGCTCATAGGCATTCATGGGCTCCAGGGTGGTGCGGCGGCGGGCCTTGAGCACCTGCTGGGCCTTCTTCCGGGCATAGCGGCGCAGGCTGTCCTCCCGCTTCTGGCGGTAGTCCTCCGCGTCCACATTCACCCGAATGTGACCGTCGATCTCCCGGTTCACGGCGTAGTTGGTCAGGTGCTGGATGGCATCCAGGGTGTCGCCCCGGCGGCCGATGAGATAGCCCAGATCCTCGCCCACCAGCTCGACCTTATAGGCGTTGCCCTCTTCCTTCCAGGCGTGGGGCACGGCGGTGGAGTCCATATGGGTTAGCAGACCCCGGATGAAGGTTTCGATCTTCTCCTCCACGGAGCCGGGCTCTGCGGGGGTGTAGACCTTGGGCTCCTTGGGTGCTTCGACCTTCTTCTCAGCCCGGGGGGCTCTGGGAGCCTTGGGGGCATCCTGCTTGCGCTCGGCCTTGGGGGCCTCGGCCTTCTTCTCGGTCTTGGGAGCTTCGGGCTTCTTTTCAACCTTGGGAGCTTCCACAGGCTTCTCCGCTGCCTTGGGGGCCTCGGCCTTGGGAGCGGCGGGCTTCTGCACGGGGGCAGCGGCCTTGGGCTTGGAGCGGGAAGCGGAGCCCAGGGCGCTCTTGGGGGCCTCGGGAGCAGGAACGGGATCGGGAGCCTCATAGCTCACCTGAACCTTGGCGGGCTGGGCACCGAAGCCCAGGAAACCGGCCTTGGCCTGCTGCAGCACCTGGACGCAGACGCTGTCCCGGTCCAGACCCAGCTGGGTCAGGGCAGCTTCGATGGCCAGGTCAATGGTCTTGCCGCTGGTAATGATGGTCTTTTCCATTCTCTTATTCCTCCGTATGGTTGTAACGGTTGGGATCGTAATTGCGACCCTTGCAGTAGGGACGGCTGGGGATACCGGACATGGCGGTGTTCTCAGACTCCGTCTCTTCCAGGGAAATGCCCCGCTTGGCGGCGTACTCCCGGGCAGCGGCGGCCTTGGCGGCCTCCTCCTGCTGCTGCAGCTGCTTGCTCATCTTCTTCTTGCTGGTGTTCTGGGTCTGGCCGTTGGGATTGGCAGCCCGGCGCTCAGCCCGAATCCGCTCCCGCTCGGCTTCCTCCCGGTCCCGCTCCATGGCGGCCTGGAGGCGGATGGCATCCTCTGCGTCATAGAGCTTGCGGTAGCGCTGGGTCAGGATCACATCCTGAATCAGGCTGAAAGCGCCCTGGATGAACCAGTACACGCTCAGTGCGCCGGGGACGGTGAAGCCGATCCACAGGGACATCAGGGGCATCATCCACAGCATCACCTGCATGGACTGGGCCTGCTGGGACTTTTCGGCGGTTTCCTTGTCCTGGACGCCGTTCTTGTCGGTGACCAGGGAGTTGTTCATCTTCTGGGAGACCAGGGTGGTCAGCAGGTTGATGCCTGCGGACAGCAGGGGCAGGATCAGTCCGCCCACATGGGCCACATCCCACACCCAGGCGGCGCTGAAGATGTTGAAGGTGGGCACAGCGCCCAGGTCAATGCCCAGGAAGCCGAAGTTGATCCCCTGCAGGGCGGTATCGCTGATGGTGGGGATGGCAGCCTTGATGGCCTCGGCGTACTCGGGGATATACCGGGCGGCGATGATCTGGAAGTAGTAGTTGTTGCCGGTGAACAGGTCGGGGTTGGCCTCCTGGATGATCGTCACGATCTGGTTGGAGACCTCGGCGGTCTGGCCCAGCATATAGGTGATGGGCTCCCGGATGATGGTGTACAGGGGCAGCAGGATCAGCAGGGGGATCAGGCTCCACAGGCAGCTGCCGCCCATGGAAACGCCCTCCTCCTTATAAAGGTTCTTCAGGGCCTCGTTTTGCTTCTGGGGATCGCTGGCGTAGCGATTCTGGATGTCCTGGACCCGGGGGGTCAGGCGGGACATTTTCATGGAGCTTTTTTTGCTCTTGGCGGAGATGGGCAGCAGGATCAGCTTCACCAGCAGGGCAAAGATGATGATGGC
This sequence comes from uncultured Oscillospiraceae bacterium, assembly GCA_964428625.1. Classification (GTDB taxonomy): domain Bacteria; phylum Bacillota; class Clostridia; order Oscillospirales; family Oscillospiraceae; genus Faecousia. The sequence continues at coordinate 4,508 of CAYRYT010000110.1, forward strand.
CAGGCCGTAGCTGTTGGTCAGCTGGTACAGCTGAGCCAGGAGCCAGCCAAAGGGTACGGTGATAATCTTGTCCATTGAGTCATTTTCCTCCTAGGGAACGGGGTCGTACCAATCCCCTTTGTCAAAGGGATTGCAGCGGATCAGGCGTTTGATGGCCAGCCATCCGCCCTTTATGGCCCCGTATTTGTTGATGGCTTCGTAGGCGTAGCGGGAGCAGGTGGGGTGGAACCGGCAGCAGGCCGGGGTACAGGGGGAAATGTGCTTCTGATAGAAGCGGATCAGAGCCAGCAGGATCCTTTTCATGGCTGCGCGTCCCGGAGAATGCCGGCCTTCTCCGCCAGGGACAGATAGCTGCGGATCAGCGTATCGAAGCTGGCGTGAATGGCCCGGGTCCGGGCTACCACCACAATGTCATAGCCCGGCAGGAACCGGTCCTCGTGGAGGCGATAGACCTCCCGCAGGCGGCGGCGGACCCGGTTGCGGACCACGGCGTGGCCCAGCTTCTTGCTGACGGTGATGCCCACCCGGTTCTCCCCGGTGCGGTTCTTCCGGGCATAGAGCACCAGACAGGCGTTGGCGTGGCCGGAAGTGCGGTACAGCCGCTGGAAAACATGATTCAGTTTTAGCGCACAGGAATACTTCATGGCGGTCCTCCCTCAGACGGTGCCGGATAAAAAAGGGAGCGGGGCGAACTTGCTTCGCCCCGCTGTAGCTCCTCTTTCGCTTTGAGCGAACATTTCGCTGTGGTCACCCACGCATTTGCCCTGCTCAGGCAGACAGAACCTTGCGGCCCTTGGCACGGCGGCGGGCAAGAACCTTACGGCCGTTGGAAGTAGCCATTCTCTTGCGGAAACCGTGAACCTTGGAACGATGACGGCGGCTGGGCTGATAGGTACGCTTCA
>CAYRYT010000111.1:0-5387 GCA_964428625.1 uncultured Oscillospiraceae bacterium
CCTTGCCCATGGCGTCCATGCGGCAGGCGTGGGTTTCCTTGACTTCCGCTTCCCGCTCCCGGTAGACGGAGTTGCGGCTCATCAGCTCGGCAAAATCCACCTGATGGCCGTCGAATTCGGGGCCGTCCACGCAGGCGAACTTCACTTCGCCGCCCACGGTGACACGGCAGCCGCCGCACATACCGGTGCCGTCCACCATGATGGGATTCAGGGACACCATGGTGTGGGTGCCGAAGGGCTTGGTGGTCAGGGAGACGAACTTCATCATGGGGATGGGTCCGATGGCCAGAACCTCGTCGAACTGCTCACCGGCCTCCAGCATCTCCTGCAGGGGCTGGGTGACCAGGCCGTGACGGCCGTAGCTGCCGTCGTCGGTCATGAGGATCAGACGGTCGCAGGCGGCCTTGAACTCCTCCTCCAGGATGACGATATCCTTGGAGCGGAAGCCGATGATCACAGTGACTTCGGCACCGGCCTCCTTGAAGGCTCGGGCAGAGGGCAGGGCAATGGCGCAGCCCACACCGCCGCCGACGACACAGACCTTCTTCTTGCCCTCCACGGGGGTGGGCTTGCCCAGGGGGCCAACGAAGTCACGGATGTAGTCGCCCTCGTTCAGATTGCCCAGGGCGATGGTGGAGAAGCCCACCTTCTGGAAAATAATGGTAACAGTGCCCTTCTCCCGGTCGTAACCGGCGATGGTCAGGGGGACACGCTCACCCATCTCGTCGATCCGGAAGATGATGAACTGACCGGCCCTGGCCTTCCGGGCCACAAAGGGAGCTTCGATCTCCATCAGGGTGACGGCGGAATTCAGCTCCTGCTTGCGCACAATTTTATACATGGTCTGATCCTTCCTTTGCAGAATAATTCAGGGATTTTCTCTATGAGTGCTTAAACGATTCTATTATAATATGAATTGTGTAACTTGTCAAATCCTTATCCGGGGATTTGGGTGGTTTCTACAGGTTTCCCGGGGAAACGGGTCACAGCTGGTACAGGGGGGCGGTGGGATGGAAGGGCTGGGGCTTGTAGGTCACGGAGCCGATGGGTTTGCCCTCAATGCCGTATTTGGGATTGTAGCCGAAGAGATTGATGTACCGGGCCAGATCGTCACGCTCGGCCTCCATGGCCTTCAGGACGGCCACCGTGGCGATGACATCGTCCACTGCCCGGTGGGAGTTCACCACCTGGCCGGACAGGCCGTAGGTCTCGATGGCGCTGCACAGCTTGTGGGGGTAGTCGTGGCGATCCCGGTAAACCGTGAGCAGATCCAGCTTATCCTTCCCCTTGAGCACCCCCGGGTCCCCGGAGCGCAGGAGCAGATAGTACAGGAAGCTCAGGTCGAAATGGGCATTGTAGGCCAGGAGCAGGCAGTTGCCCCGGAACAGCTCCCCAATGTCCCGGCAGACCCGGGTCTTACTCAGACCCCGCTCCCGGATATCCTGGGTGGAGATGCCGGTGAGCTCCTGGATCTTCGGCGGCACAAAGCCCCCGGGGGACAGGCTCACCAGTTCGTCGTATTCCCGGGTGATCACCGCCTGGCCATCCTGCCAGCGCAGCTCCACCGCGGCGAATTCAATGATCTCGTCCCGGCTGTATTGCAGGCCGGTGGTCTCCGTGTCGAACAGGACCAGAGAATCGTAGGTTTGAAAGAATTGCTCCAAAAGTGCCATGGTCATTCTCCTTTGGCCAGGGCCAGAGCCCGGCGGAATTTACTGGCAGGCTCCGTCTCCAGGCGGAACTGCCGGGCGAAGGTCAGGCCGTAGGCCTCCAGGGCCTGGCGGCTGCCGGATTTCAGCTCCAGCTCCACTTCCTCCAGGGGAAGCTCCCGGCCGCCTCCCAGGAGCAGACCGCTGTCCACCGCCAATTCCGCGGTGAAATCCGGCTGGCAGATCAGGGTCGCCCAGCGGGTAAACCGGGCTCCGCACAAGGGAACCAGCCCCCGGGTCTGGAGATAGGCGGCCTTCTGGGGCGGGAACAGGGCCTCTAGGGCCTGGAAAATATCCTGACAGGGGTATTCCCACTCCCCTCGCACCCCCTGCTCCCCGGGGGTTTTCAGGGCGCATACACTCACCCCGTTTTCCAGCCGCCGCCGCAGGGTCATTCTCCCCCGGGACAGATCCCCCTGGGGGGTGTCGTAGTAGGTGGTTTCCATGGTGATGATCCGGCCGGGGCCGAATTCCCTCTGGATCGCCTCCCGGGCCTGGGGGGACGCGGCAAATTTCAGTTCAAATTCCTGGGCCATAGCTGCCTCCTGCGGTGATTTTTCTGTTATTATACAACGCCTTTTGGGGTTGTGCAAGATTCTTTCCCCCGCCCTGCCGGTTCCGACAGCAAAATTTTTCCCACCGTGGTAGGATGCTCCTGCAACTTTCGGAAAGGCAGGGGGATACCAATGATGACATCCATATCCGCATATGTTCGCCGGGGACAGCACCGGCTGTACAAGCTGACCCTGGAGCCCAGGCTCCGGCTGACGGGAAGGGCCCTGGGCTATGGCCTTCTGGGCATGGGATACAGTGGGGCGGGGCTTCTGGGCATCAGCCAGCCCATGGCCCTGGGGCCGATCCTGTCCCGGGGCGGCTGGCCGGCGGTGGTCACGGCCCTGGGGGCGGCTCTGGGCTACCGCCTGTTCTGGGGCGGCACCCAGGAACTGGTCTGGGCCGGGGTGGCGGGGGTGCTGGCCCTGGTGCTGGGGGAGCGGCCGGTGACGGATCGGGTGCCCCAGCTCATGGTGAGCCTGGCCATGCTCCTGGTCAGCGCCACGGGGCTGGTATTCCAGCTGGTCTGGGGGACGGGGGTGGCCGTGCCCCTGTATTTGCTCCGGGTGGGCCTGGGCATGGGGGCAACCTGGCTCTTTGACAGCCTCCGCCGCCGCCAGGATCCCCTGTTGAAATGGGTGGCCGGTGCTCTGGGGATGCTGAGCCTGGGCAGACTCCCTCCGGTGGGGCTTCTGGCCCTGGGTATGATGGGTGCCGTTGGCCCCTTCCCTGCCGGCTGTCTCAGCGGCCTGGCCCTGGATCTCACCGCCCCGGGGGCGGTATCATGGACGGCGATGGCCACGCTGAGCTATTATCTGCGCTTGATCCCCCTGGGACACAGGGCTTGGCAGGCGCTGGCTCCGGCCATGGCCTATGGACTGCTTGCTTTGCTCACCGGGGGATGGGAGCCTCAGTCCCCCATGCTCCTGGCCCTTGGGGGCGGCCTGGGGGTGCTGCTGCCCCTGGTACGGCGGGACCCCATCCCCCGGGGCTCCACCGGGGCGGCTCAGGTGCGTCTGGAGCTGGCGGCGGGGGTGATGGAACAGGCGGGAACCCTCCTGTCGGAGGTGACGGAGGGGGAAATTGACGCATTAGCTCTGCTGCGCCGCACGGGAGAGCGGGCCTGCGGCGGCTGCCCCAACCGCCGGGAATGCGGGCAGGTGGGGGTCATGGGGGCACTGCCTGCGGAACTTCTCCACAGGGCGGTGCTGATTCCTGGGGATTTGGGGGTGGAATGTGCCAAAACCGGTCGGGTCCTGACGGAGCTCCACCGCACCCAGGAGCAGTTGCGGGCCATGAAAGCCAGCCGGGAGCGGCAATGGGAGTACCGTCAGGCGGTGATCCAGCAGTACCGCTTCCTCAGCGCCTACCTGACGGAGGTGGGAAATCAGCTCAGCCGGGACACCCGAAGTCCCCAGGCCCGGTTCCGTCCCCGGGTACAGGTCTACGCCAACCGCCGCCAGGGGGAAAATGGGGATCGGTGCCTGTGGTTCGCCGGGCCCCAGTGCCGGTATTATGTACTGCTGTGCGACGGCATGGGCACCGGCCCGGCGGCCATGGCCGAGGGAAAAACCGGTGCCCGGCTCCTGCGCCAGCTGCTCATGGCGGGATTTCCGGCGGAGCACGCCCTGGAGAGTTTGAACAGTCTCACCGCTCTGCGCCAGCAGGCGGGGGCTTTTACCATGGATCTGGCGGAGCTGCACCTGGATACGGGACGGGGGCGGCTGTTCAAATGGGGGGCTGCCCCCTCCTACCTCATCGGGCCCGGGGGAACCCGCCAGTTGGGGGGCGGGACGCCGCCGCCAGGGATCCGGGTGACCCAGGATGCCCCGGGGAGCCGAAATTTGGGGCTGAACCGGGGCCAGACCCTGGTGATGGCCAGCGACGGCATTCGTCCCGGGGAGGAACTGTGGCATTGTTCCGCCCCGGAGGCGCTGGCCCGGAGTCTGGTGGAATCCAGTGCCGGCCCCCGGCGGGATGATGCCACGGTGGTGATCGTCACCCTCACCCCGTCCTTTTGACGAAGCGGGAAGAAAATGCAGCCAATGCCTCATCCCTGGTAGGGGGTGAGTAAATTGCGCCAGCCAGAACCTCTCCCCTGATAGGGGGAAGAAAGGTAGCATTGCCCAAAGCCTCCCCCTGGTAGGGCGAGGTGGCACGGCAAACGCCGTGACGGAGGGGGTGGAAGGTAACGATTTTCCCCGGCATCCGGATGATGTGATGCACCCGGGTAGGGGCCGATTCTTAATCGGCCCGTCGCGGCCCGTGGCCGCGCCTTTTGCAAATGTCTGACCTTCAATCCCCTCAGTCATGCTACGCATGACAGCTCCCCTTGCCAAGGGGGAGCCTTCCTTGTCGGGCCTTTCCGGCTCGGCGGGGGCGCTCAAATGTCGTTACCTTGCGGGCCGATTAAGAATCGGCCCCTACTTGGGCCTGGTGGAACTATCCCGACATTTTACGGAATCCTAGCTTCAATCCCCTCAGTCGGCCTGTTCGGCCGACTGAGGGCGGTGTATCCTCTTGCCAAGGGGAGCCTTTTCTCTCGCATTTCAAGATTGGGCGAAAAAAGGGCGTGCCGCGGTTGGCGGCACACCCAAAGATTATTCTTCGATCATCTTGCGGAACAGGTTCATGTACCGCTGGGCGGGAACATCCCAGCTGAAATCCTGGGTCATATCCCGGTACTGCAGAGCACGGAAGGCCTCGGGCTCCTCCTGGTAGAGGTGGATGGCCCGCTTCAGGGCCGCCAGGAAGTCGTCACCGTTGTAGCTCTGGAAGGTGAAGCCCAGACCACCCTCGCCGTGCTCGTCGGCGGAGGGAACGGTATCCTTCAGACCGCCGGTGGCGTGAACCACAGGCACGGTGCCATAACGCATGGCGTTCATCTGGCTCAGGCCGCAGGGCTCGCTCTTGGAAGGCATCATGTAGATGTCGCCGCCGGCGTAGATCCGGTTGGCCAGGGGCAGGTTGAAGGTAATCTTGGCAGCGACCCGGTCGGGGAATTCCGCCGCCAGCTCCTTGAAGAACTGCTCGAACTGGTATTCGCCGGTGCCCAGAATCAGGATCTGGCACTTCTCCTCCCACAGCAGCCGCCGGGCGATGTAGCACAGCAGATCCAGGCCCTTG
>CAYRYT010000112.1:0-5334 GCA_964428625.1 uncultured Oscillospiraceae bacterium
TATCTGTCGGCGTATGCGCCGGCAGACACGAGATGCCGGTCGACAAGTTTGTCTTTGACAAAATTGCCGATCCAACCGACGTGAAAGCGTTGGAGGCTACTGCGTGGGAGTGGTATCTTGCGAACGTCGTTCCTCTTAAAGAGGAAGGCTATAACGTAGATATTAACATCTATGTTACTGGCTTGACGGTTGCAACGATGGCCATAGTTGACGTGGTTCTTACCAATCATTTTTGGGCAATCGATGACGATTATCCAACGATAGTTGGTAACGGATCCGTTAAACTATGGCACTTCGACGCCGTAGGGCAGAAATACTATCCACAATCCATAGGATTTTGGAAATAGTATTTCGCTCGGACCACCAAGGCATGGTGGCTGAAAAGTTATCAGTCGAGTTTTGAAAAGTTCGGACGCGATAACCGAGTAGGGGAGTGCATATATACAAAAATGAAGAAGCTAGTTCTTCGTATATATAATAGCAAACTAGTAAAGAGAGGGGGCGACCTCTCTCTTTTTCACGCATTTTAAAAGTAGGAGTATAAGATGGAAAAATGTGTTGATTGTAAATATAAACAAATCAAAGACGGTAAGCAATTATGTCATATATCAGATGATGGTAAAATGTGTCATAAACAATGCTTATACGAGTTATGTGAAAATAAGGATGTAGAAATTGTAGTGAAGTATTCTTGTAGAGATAGAGGTAATTTTCATAATAAGGATTGTAGATTTAAGGAAACCGGACGCAAGAAGAGCGAAAAATTCCAAGCTGAAATAGCAAGTGGTAAACGAGGTCCTAATGGTGAGACTTTGTATGTTAAGTGTCTTGGTCCAGGTAAAGAGCATTGGTTTTGGACTTTTGATTATCCTACAGGACGTAAAATGTATTGTAGTAATTACTGTGCTACTCATTCAAGTTCTGTTATAGAAAAACGAAAAAAGACTAATTTAGAAAAATATGGCTTTGAATCAGCAGGACAAAGTGAAGATATTAAGGCTAAAATACGTAAGACTAATTTGGAAAAATACGGTGTTGAATATGGGCTTTCTAATAAGGATGTGCGACAAAAGATTGAGGCTACTAATGTTAAGAAATACGGCAAGAAAAATTGTATGCAAAATAAAGAGATAAAACAGAAAGCTATCAACACCACTATTGAACGATACGGTGTGGATAATGTTAGCAAATCGGTATTAATTAAGCAGAAGAAAGAGCAGACGAGTCTTAACAATTTTGGGGTTAAATATCATACTCAATTAGATAGCCAGAAACAGAAAGTAAAGGAAGCTATGCTTGATAAATATGGTATAGATAATATATGTCAAAAAGATTTGAAAAATATCGAAAATTATAATAAGGAATATATTGAGGCCAATTTTGTCGAGGATGGCTATTTCTTATTTCACGAGTGCAAGTCTTATTTTAATATTAAACAGGATACGACAGTGCATAGGATGAAGCGTAGATTTGATATTGTGTATCCTAATAAAAGAATGAGGTCGGTAGTAGAAAAAGAGATAGTTGCTTTTCTTAAGTCATTTTACGAAAAAACTATCACTATGAATAATTTTGATGTGTTATCTGCTAATGTTTTAGGTAAGCGTAATCCATTAGAATTAGATGTGTATCTACCCGATAGTAAACTTGCTATTGAGTTTGACGGGTTAATGTATCATAGTTACGGCAAATCTAAATATGAAGTATTTAATAATTACGATGTTATAGATGAAAACAAGCATTTATCTAAAACTTTGATGTGCGAGAGTTTAGGTATTCAGTTGTTGCACATATTTGAAAACGAGTGGGAAGATAAACGTCGTATTTGGGAGTCTATGATAAAGGTTAAATTAGGATATGCAGATGTTAAGATTAACGCTCGTGATTGCAATATTAGAGAAATAGGTTTTAAGGAAGAGCGTGACTTTTTAGAGGAAAATCATATACAAGGATATACGCACGCATCTCAAAGTTATGGTTTATATTATAAAGATGAGTTAGTGCAAGTTATGTCTTTTTCTAAAGTTCGTTTTGTTAAAAATAAGAAATACGATTGGGAACTTATAAGAGAATGTAGTAAATTAAATACTGTTGTTAGAGGTGGCTATTCTAAATTATTGCAACATTTTTGTAGCATTAATGAAGGTAGTATAATGAGTTATGCTAACAGAAGATGGTCTAGTCCACTTGTAAACAATAATGGTATTTTGATTAAGACTACTTTACCTAATCATTTCTATTTCTTGCCAAACGAATATATCTTGTATAGTCGTGCTCAATTCACTTTAAAGGATTTTCAGAAAAAAGTTGGAAGGTATGATAATAGTCTAAATAAGGACGAAAACCTTGTTAACAATGGTTATCGCATAATATATGATTGTGGCAATCTGTTGTATAGATTAAATAATTAAGGAGCTATTAATGAGAAAACATAGTTGTGAAAATTGTCAGTATATTCAGTATCAAGATGATAAAAAAGTATGCTGGTATAGTGACGGATATTGTCATAAGATTTGTTTGAACGAGGAATGCAATAAAGAAATAAAAATGAGTTATGTAGATAGACGACGAGTGCGTTTTTGTAATGCTTCTTGTGCTACAGGGCAGAGATATATAGAAGAGCGTAAAAAAGAAAATAGACAGAAAGGTGAAGGTAAGTTCTCAAAAATATGTCCTGTATGTAATAAAGAATATAAGACGAATAGAAAAAAGCAAAAATATTGTTCTTATAGTTGTTTGTTTACACACACTAATTCATTGAGAACCGAGAAGGTTGAACGGGAGATTGCATTAGGTTTGCGAGAAAATCGCGATAAAAAATATAAAAAGATTTGTGATACTTGTAAGAAAGAGTATTTTAGCAAAGATAAGAATAGTCGATTTTGTTCTCGCAAATGCACTAGAACATCTGATAAGGTTAAAGAAACTATATATAATAAATACGGTGTGAAATCTGCTTGGGAAGTTCCTGGTGCTAAAGCTAAAGCTGAAAAAACTTTTATGCAGAAGTATGGCGTTAGAAGTCCTTTTATGCTTGATAGCACTAAAGAAAAATGTAATCAAAAGAGAAATCATTTTAATAATCGTGAAAAATTAGAAGATAAAGATTTTGTAGTGAATACATTTATTGATAAGGGGTTGTTTATGCTTGATGAGTTTATGTCTTATTTTGCTATACAATCTCGTTCAATGGCTATTACAATAAAAGAAAATTTGAAAATTGATGTGCCTAATAAGACTAAAAGTAGAGTAAGCGAAGATGAGATTTGTTTGTTTATCAAAGAACATTATAATGGTAAAGTTATAATGAGGAATAGGGAAATATTAGACCCATTAGAATTGGATATTTATTTACCAGAAGCTAAAGTAGCTATCGAATTTAACGGTATGTGTTTTCATAGCTATGGTTATCATAAATTTAGTTGTTTTAACAATATAAATATTGATAGAAATAGACATTTATATAAGACTGAATTATGTGAGAAAAAAGGTATTCAATTATTGCATATTTTTGAAAATGAATGGGTGCGTAATATCACCAAAAAGAATATTTGGAAATCTGTTTTGTTGCATAAATTAGGATGTGTTCAAAATAAAGTATATGCTCGTTCTTGTAATATTAGAGAAATTAATGCGCAAGATTCTGCGTTGTTTTTTAATAATAACCATTTACAAGGTGATTATAAACCTGCTAAAATTAGACTAGGTTTATATTATAAGGATGAGTTATATGCAGTCATGACTTTTTCTAAAAGTCGTTTTACTCGTAGAGATGAATGGGAATTGATAAGATATGCTCAAAAACTTAATGCCAGTGTGATTGGGGGTTTTTCTAAATTGTTATATCATTTTAACAATGTTTATAATTTCGAAAAAAGAGATATTATTTCATATGGTAATAGGCGATGGGTATCAACTCTTAATAATGTGTATATGAGTAACGGTTTTGAATATGTTAAGGCGTCACAGCCTAATTATTATTATTTTAATAATTCTAATGCTCTAAAAGTATATTCTAGACTAGATTTTCAAAAACATAAATTAAAAGACAAATTGGTAAATTTTGATGCTAATTTATCCGAAATACAAAATATGTTTGACAATGGTTATCGTATAATATATGATTGTGGCAATCTGTTGTATAGATTAAAAGGATAATAAAATGAAATGTAAATATCTTAATAAAAAAGAGCTTTATAAAGCACTAAAACAAATATTTAATTGTGACTTTGTAATAGATAAATATGTTCCTGAAAGTGGGATTAATAAATATCCTGATTTTAGGAATGATGAGTTGAAATTAATTGTAGAATTTGATAGTTATTTGCATTATAAGAAGTCAGTATTACAGTTATCGGATGAAGAAAAAGATGAGGTATACTCTAAAATGGGGTATAAGGTAGTGCATATTCCATATTTTGTGCAGTTGTCTTCTGTAGTGATAAAAGAACTATTTGGTATAGAAATGGACTGGAAGCAATTATATCCACATGGTTTTATTGAAGGCGATTCCAAGTTGCCTGTGGACTTTAACTATTATGGGATACATAAGTTTAGGCACGATTTGGAAAAATTTAGTTATATTAAAGATGATATAATTGAATCTTTAAAAACTAAAATTGAACTATTAGGTAGTGATGAAGTTTTACCGTATGGTATGACTTTTGAAGAATTAACCGCCGTTATAGTTTAACATTTCAGACTTAACTAATGCACGAACGTTAGCAGTTACATTATCGCCAACCAATTGGCTATCTGCAGTAAAGTCTTCAGGATAGTTTATTTCAGTAATAAGCATTCTTTTGCATACATAAGCTCGGACAGCCCTTCCTTCCTTATTACATCTATAAATCTTCCACTCTGCGATACAGTATTCTAATCTGTTAGCTGTATACTGTGCCCAGTAGTGTTGAGTGTCCCGCCAAGATCTCATCCAAAACAAGATTGAGCTATCTTCGTAGTCCACAAAGCTTAACGACAACTCGCCATTTGGAACAGATGTAGTTCCTGTCTGGTATAGTTGGTATGAGCGGACGTTGAACTCGAGTAGTGAAGGGGATGGTTCTGGTATACCTGTAATAGATTGGAGGCGAATTTTAATAAGTTCTTCGTTCGGGTTATATGCGACAGCTGGCCACTTAAGGACTTTAATAGTCCAATAGTTGGACACGAGTAGCTCGTCATAATGGTCGGCCAACGAGTCGTATGAAAGATAGTCTAGTAAGTTATCGGACATAAAAAATGCCTCCTTTATTAATGGTAATATTATAGTGAAAATGCATGACGCACCAAAGCGTTATATATAATAAATTACATATGGAGAAGATTTATGTC
>CAYRYT010000113.1:0-5291 GCA_964428625.1 uncultured Oscillospiraceae bacterium
ATGTCCAGCTGGGTTGCGGGGACGAAAAGGGTATCGCTGCCCTGGTACGCGATTTTGATGTAATCCTTCACGGCACCGTCCACCTTGATCTGCTCCATGGCCAGGAAACGGCCAATGCCGTAGTTCTCATGGACTACCAGATCTCCCGGGGTCAGGTCGGTGAAGGAATTGAGCTTTTGCCGGTTGGTGGAGCCGGTTTTCTTGGCCCGGGCCTTGGGGGCCGCTTTGCTCAGCAGCTGGCCCTCGGTAATCACGGCCAGCTTGGCGCTGGGGTATTCCATGCCGAAGGGGAGCGTCCCCTCGGTGAGGAGGATCTGCCCGGCTCTGGGCAGCGTGTCCAGGGGAATGCACAGGAAGCTGGAGAGGCTCTTGGTGCCCAGCATTTCCTGGAGCAGCTCTCCCCGGCGCCGGGTGCCGCAGAGCACCAGGCAGGAGAATTCCAGGCGCTGGTAATGGGCCAGATCCGAGGCGGCGGTATCCAGATTCCCTCCGTAACCGGGCAACTGCTTAGCTGCCATGGGGAGCAGCTGCTTGGGGGGATTTTCCTCCGGGTAGGCGGTGCCGCCAAAGGCATCCAGGTAGAGGGCCAGGCGGCCGGTCAGACCCTGGCAGAAATCTTCCCACTGGCACACATAGTCGCACAGCTCTCCGGCGACCAATCCCGCCTGGAGCATACTGTCCAGGGCCAGGCCCATTTCCTCCGTCCGGGCCCGGGCGGCCCGGTGGAGACTGCCCTGGTCGCAGAGAACCACCAGGGCATCCTGGGGGATATAATCCATGGCCGTGGCCATTTCCGGGTAGATCAGGGCCATGTATCGGTCAGCGGCGGGGTTGTGCAGGCCGTTTTCGAAGGTTTCCAGATCCTTTTCCAGGGTTTTCAGCAGACCTTCGTGGGGATTCTTCCGTCGTTTTTGCCGGGCAATAAGCTTGCGCAGATCCCCCTGCAGACCGGCAAGCCCCCCGGGGTGAAGCCCCGGCTGGGTCTCACCCACGGGGAGAATCGTGGCACGGTCAATGTTCTCCGTGCGCCGCTGGGTATCCGGGTCAAAATAGCCCATGGTATCCAGCTCGTCTCCGAAAAACTCTCCCCGGACAGGCCCCGGCGCTCCGGGGGAGTAGATGTCCAGGATCCCGCCCCGGAGGGCAAATTGGCCGGGGCCTTCCACCATGCCGCACCGGGCATAGCCGGCGGCCGTGAGGCGGGCCAGGAGGGCATCCTGGGGATATTCTTCCCCAACTTCCAGGGTGAAAACCGCCTGGGAGAGGACGGCGGGGGGCATGGTACGCTGGCTCAGGGATTCCCAGGAGAAAATCTGGATCGGGGTCAGGCCGTTGACCAGGTCGTACAGCTGGCCCAGACGCTTTTGCTCCCATCCCCGGGAAACCACAGCGGTATCATACAGGGTCAGCTCCCGGCTGGGAAGCACCGGGGGCATTTCCCCCAGGAAGGACTTCAGCTCCTCGGCTATGTGCTTGGCTGCCATTTCGTCCTGGCAGATGACCACCAGGGGATGGCTTTGGGCCTGGGACAGGCCGGCGATGAAGTGGCTTCGGTTGATTTGGCTCAGACCGGTGACAGCTGCGGTTTCCCGGCGGCGCAGGCCCTCCAGGAGAAGCTGGTATTCCGGTATGGCATTCAGGGCGGAAAGAAGGGGATGCATGGGAATTCACCTCACGATCTTGGAATTTTGCCCCAACGGGCAACGCGGAAAGGGGGCAAATGACCCCCTTTCCGTGGAAAAGTGACAGGATATGCAGTTAGGGATGGGAACCGTTGAACCGGTTGGCCGATTCGCTGACACCCCGCTCCAGGATGCACAGCGCCGCCTGGGCGGCATTGTCCAGAGCAATCTTCAAGGCCTTTTCCTCCTGGGCGGAGAAGTTGGACAGAACCCAGTCCGCCAGGTCATAGTCCGGATGGGGCTTTGCCCCCACGCCGATCTTCACCCGGGGAAAATCCTGACTGCCCAGCTCGGAAATGATGGACTTGATGCCGTTGTGGCCGCCGGCGGAACCGTTGGGCCGGATCCGCAGCCGTCCCGGCTCCAGGGAAATGTCGTCAAAGAGGACGATGATCCGCTGGGGCGGGATGTGGAAGTAGGCGGCCAGCTGCGCCACAGACCGACCGGAGAGGTTCATGTAGGTCAGGGGTTTGAGGAGATACAGCTTGTTGCCGCCGTAGGTCGTCTGCCCGTAAAGCCCCTGGAATTTCCCCTTGTCGATGGAGCAACCCAGCTTCGCTGCCAGGGTGTCCAGGGCACGGAACCCGCAGTTATGCCGGGAGTTTTCGTATTCCTTGCCGGGATTGCCCAGACCAACCAGGAGCCAGGCTTCGCTGGAATTTGCCATGGGGATCAGAACAGGTCGGCAATGGAGGTGCCGCCGTGGATATGCTCAATGGCCCGGGCAAAGATGGGGGCCACATCCAGGAACTTGATCTTGCCGGTGGGGGTGTTGCCCACCTCGGGGATGGTGTTCAGGAAGAGCATTTCCTTGATGGGGCTGGCCTCGATCCGCTCGTAGGCGGGGCCGGAGAGAACACCGTGGGTCGCGCAGGCGTAAACCTCCTTGGCACCCCCCACTTCCACCAGGGCCTTGGCGGCGTTGCACAGAGAACCGGCGGTATCCACCATGTCATCATACAGGATGCAGGTCTTGCCCTTCACATCGCCGATGATGTTCATGACTTCGGAGACATTGGCCTTGGGACGGCGCTTGTCCACAATGGCCAGACCCATGTGAACCTTCTGGGCGAAGTTCCGGGCACGGGCCACGGAGCCCACATCGGGGGAGACGACCACATAGTCGTTCTCGTGGTCGCAGGTATCCTCGGGGAACTTGTTCAGGTAGTACTCCACGAAGGAGGGTGCGCCCACCAGGTGGTCCAGGGGAATGTCGAAGAAGCCCTGGATCTGGGAAGCGTGGAGGTCCATGGTCAGGACCCGGTCAGCGCCGGCCACGGTGAGCATATTGGCCACCAGCTTGGCGGAGATGGGGTCACGGGACTTGGCCTTGCGGTCCTGACGGGCATAGCCGAAGTAGGGGATGACGGCGGTGATCCGGCCGGCGGAAGCCCGATGGCAGGCATCGATCATCACCAGCAGCTCCATCAGATGGTCATTCACGGGCTTGCAGGTGGACTGAATCAGGAACACATCCGCGCCACGGACGGTCTCCTCCAGGGTGACGGAAGCCTCGCCGTCGGCAAACTGCCGGACGACGGCCTTACCCATGTCCACATTCAGGTGTTCACAGATGGTTTTTGCAAACTCAGGGTTGGAATTGCCGCAGAAAATTTTAACATTATCTCCGTACGCAATCATCAAAGATACCTACCTTTATTTCTTTTTTTGCCTTTGGTAACCAAAGGCAACTCTAAATCTATTATAGCATTGCCAATAAAAAAAGACAACAGGCAATGCAATAAAAATGCTCCGGCTTCCCAAAGAAAAACTGGTGGAATCCCACAAAATCCGCCGTTGCCGTCCGGGGGAGCGCCCGGGGCCGGGATCCGGGGGAAAAGGGGGCAGACGAAATTATGTTTGCGTTCGGGCTTGTAGGCAGGGGCAGAATGTGGTATAATATTGTATTATTTCAGAGAATGCAGGTGAGCCTATGAATGATACCATTGTGATCAAAGGTGCCAGGGAAAACAACCTGAAGAATGTGGATTTGACCATCCCCCGGGACAAGCTGGTGGTGTTCACCGGCCTGTCCGGCTCCGGTAAATCCAGTTTGGCCTTCGATACCATCTATGCCGAGGGTCAGCGCCGGTATGTGGAGAGTCTTTCCTCCTATGCCCGGCAGTTTCTGGGCCAGATGGACAAGCCGGATGTGGATGCCATCGACGGTCTCTCCCCGGCCATTTCCATTGACCAGAAGACCACCTCCAAGAACCCCCGCTCCACCGTGGGCACGGTGACGGAGATCTATGACTACCTGCGTCTGCTCTGGGCACGGGTGGGCATTCCCCACTGCCCCAAATGCGGCCGGGAAATCGCCCGCCAAACCATCGACCAGATCGTGGATCGGGTGGAGGCTCTGGGGGATGGCACCAAGTTCATCGTCCTCTCCCCGGTGATCCGGGGGAAAAAGGGTGAGCATCAGAAGGTGTTTGAGGATGCCCGGAAGGGTGGCTTCGCCCGGGTGCGGGTGGATGGAATCCTTTATGACCTAAATGAGACGATCAAGCCCGAGAAGAACAAGAAGCATACCATCGAGCTGGTGGTGGACCGCCTGGTGATCCGGCCGGGCCAGCGCCGCCGCCTGACCGACTCCATTGAGACGGCCTGCGCCCATTCCGGCGGCCTGGTGACCATTCAGCTTCCGGGAAGCGAGGAGGAGCTGAGCTTCTCCCAGAACTATGCCTGTGAGGACTGCGGCATCAGCCTGACGGAGCTGGAGCCCCGGATGTTTTCCTTCAATAACCCCGCCGGTGCCTGCCCCAGTTGTACGGGACTTGGCTACCAGCTGGTAGCGGATCCCGCTCTGGTGATCCCGGATCCCGACAAGACCATTCTGGAAGGTGCCATTCAGGCCCCCGGCTGGCAGAGTGCCCGGACGGATTCCGTTTTCCGGATGTATTTTGAGGCCCTGGCCCAGAAGTACCGCTTTTCTCTGAATACCCCCTTCCGGGATCTGTCCCCGGAGGCCAAGGAGGTCATTCTCTACGGTACCAAGGGGGAGAAGTTGCGCATGACCTACAACCGGGGCACCGGTATGGGTGTGCTGGAACAGCCCTTTGAGGGCATTATGAACAACATTGCCCGGCGCTACCGGGAGACCCAGTCTGATGCGGCCCGGAAGGAGCTGGAGGCGTGTATGGATACGGCTCCCTGTCCCCAGTGCCACGGCGACCGCCTTTCGGACATTGCCCGGGCGGTGACGGTGGGGGGCATCGGCATTATGGATTTCTGCCGGATGAGCGTTGCCCAGGCCCTGACCTTCACCAAGGAGCTGCACCTGGAAGGAAATATGGCCCTGGTGGCGGAGCAGATCCTGCGGGAGATATCCTCCCGCCTCCAATTCCTCTGCGATGTGGGCCTGCAATACCTGACCCTCTCCCGGTCGGCGGGAACCCTCTCTGGCGGCGAGAGCCAGCGCATCCGCCTGGCGACCCAGATCGGCTCCTCCCTGATGGGGGTGCTGTATATTCTTGATGAGCCTTCCATCGGCCTGCACCAGCGGGACAATGACAAGCTCCTGGGGACCTTGCGCCATTTGCGGGACATTGGCAACACTTTGATCGTGGTGGAGCACGACGAGGATACCATGCGGGCGGCGGACTATAT
>CAYRYT010000114.1:0-5211 GCA_964428625.1 uncultured Oscillospiraceae bacterium
CCACATCCAGCAGGAGCATACCGGAAGCGTCGGAATAGTCGCAGGAATGCACCCCTGTGAGAATGTAGTTGATATAGTCCTTGGGCAGCATGATTTTGGCAATGCGCCCGAAATTTTCAGGCTCCTTTTCCCGCATCCACAGAATTTTCGGTGCAGTGAAACCAGCAAATGCGATGTTGGCCGTCAGGGAAGACAGCTTCTCCTTGCCAATAACGTTATTTAAGTAATCCACCTGTTTGGCGGTGCGGCCATCGTTCCAGAGAATGGCAGGACGAATAACGTTGTCATTTTCATCCAGCACTACCAATCCGTGCATCTGGCCGCCACAGCCGATACCGGCAACGCAAGCGCCGTCAAAGCCGGTCAACAACTCCGGCACGCCTTCCAGCAGCGCCTTTTTCCAGTCCTCCGGATTTTGCTGACTCCAGCCCGGCTGGGGGAATTCCAGTGGGTATTCTTTGGTTACTGTGTTGTGAATCTTTCCCTCCTTATCCATGAGCAAAAGCTTCATGGCAGAAGTGCCCAGATCGATACCGATGTACAGATTCATGCGATCCCTCCTTATGGGTATCTTACTCCCGTTTCTTTTCAAATGCAATGGGGAAATATTTGATTTTTGATGAATTTTCTGGTATGGTAATGATATTCCGAATATTGGGAGGCAGCTATGGAAGAACTTGAGATCGTACCCCAGGAACAGGTAGACGGCATCCGCATTTTTATCAATAAAGTAGAATACCGCTCCGCCCATTTTCATCCGGAGTGGGAGCTGATCTGGGTGCTGGATTCTTCGCTGTACATCAGCTTCGCCCAGAAACGGCATTTGATCCAGCCGGGAGAGCTGATCCTCTTTTCTCCCAACCTTCCCCATGAATTCCACGAAATGGAGCGTCCCTGCACCTTTTTGTGCCTGCAAATCTCCACCAAGATTTTTCCCACTACCGCCCATCTGCGTGTGGATGATATCCGTCTGGCGGGGCAGCTTCCGGAAGCGGAAACCCGGCAGCTCCGGCAGGTTATGCTGGAAATGGCGCAGGCCTATTTTTCCCGGCAACCCCACTGTGAGCTGTACTGCATTGGTCGTAGCGGCCTGATTTTATACAAGCTGCTGCAATACATTTCCTGCCATGTCATGTCTTCTGAAGAGCTGACCCAGATGGCCCAACGCAATGCCCGGCTCATCCGGCTGATCCAGTTCGTGGATGAAAATTACATGCACAAGATCCGTCTGGCGGATTTTGCTCAGCAGGATGGTTGCTCCATTGGCTATATGTCCCATTTCGTCCGGGAAGCCATGAATCAGACCTTTCAGGACTATGTGACCTCCGTCCGCTTCAACTGCGCCCGGCGGCTCATGGCTCTGACAGGGGAATCCCTGGTGAGCATCTGCTACGAATCCGGTTTTTCCGATTACCGCTATTTTTCCCGGAGCTTTCAGAAGGCCTATGGCATGACCCCGGCGGAATACCGGCTTCAGGCTCAGGCCAAACCCTCTGAGCTGGATTTCCATTCCGGAAGTCTCCACTCCCGGGAAGAGATCTACAGCAACCGCCGCTCTTTGGCGGTATTGGGTCAGCTTTGGGAATCTTTCCCGGAGGCCTCGTCTTTCCCTGCGGCAGAAGACCGCCAGAGTTTTACCGTATAGCCCAGGGTACCCAATCCGCCGATGACCAGCACCCCGGCGCAGATCAGATTGACCCACCAGGGAAGCTGGGAGACTCCGTTGTTTCCGTCCCGGATCACGGCGTAGGCCAGATACAATAAATAAAGCCCCACCACCCCCAGCAGGGACAGCCGGGTTTGAAAATTGTAGCTGTTTCGTTTTTCCATATTGCCCTCGTACCGCCTTGCCCGTTACCGGACAAGGCGGTTATTGGTCTTTTGATTACTTGGATTCGTCCCGCTTGGAGACCACGTCGAAGATAACGGCTGCCAGCAGCACGCCGCCCTTGACCACCTTCTGGAAGTTCTGGTCAATGCCCATAACGCTCATGCCCAGATTGATAACGCCCATGAGGACGGCACCGATGATAACACCGGGCACCGTGCCCACGCCGCCGTAAGCGGAAGCACCGCCGATGAAGCAGGAGGAAATGGCGTCCATTTCGTAGCTTTCACCGTAAGTGGGCTGAGCGGAAGCCATACGGGCGATGGTCATGATACCGGCCAGCGCGGCCAGGAAGCCCATGTTGGTGTAGGCGAAGAAGTAGACCTTCCGGGTGTCGATACCGGAGAGCTTGGTAGCTTTCTCGTTGCCGCCAACGGCATAGAGGTAACGGCCCATGGTGGTCTTGGAAGTGATGTAGGCGTAGACCGCCACCACCAAAGCCACCCAGATCAGGGCACTGGGGATACCCTTATACTGTGCCATCTTAATGGTGACAAACAGGATCACACCAATGATGACTGCGGACTTGGCAACCAGAGTCAGCACCGGCTCGGTGGTGTAGCCCTTGCGGCTGCGGGATGCGCGGTTGCGCAGCGTCACAAACAGGTAAGCGGCGCAACACAGCACGCCCACGGCGATACACAGCAGGTTGATGCCGTCGCCGCCCAGCAGGTCCGGCACATAGCAGGTAGCACCGCCGCCGAAGATATCCTTAAAGGCCTGAACGTTGACGGTCTGGGTCCGGCCGTTCAGAATGACGTTGGACAGGCCCCGGAAAATCAGCTGACCGGCCAGAGTGGTGATGAAGGGAGGCACATGGATGTAGGCGATGCAGAAAGCCTGCAAGGCACCCACCACCAGACCGATGAAAAGCATCACGATCACGGCCAGCCACATATTCATGCCGCTTGCCATGAGCAATGCGCCTACGGCACCGGTGAAGCACACCACGGAGCCAACGGAAAGGTCGATGTTACCGCCGGTGAGGATACACAGCAGCATACCGGTAGCCAGAATGAACACATAGGCATTCTGGGCGATGAGGTTGGTAATATTCTGGGGAGCCAGGATCTTGCCCCCGGTCTGCCAGGTGAAGAACAGAACCACCAGCACCAAAATCAGGAGCATGGTGTTCTTCTGGAGCCAGCTGGTGACTTTTTTCAAATTCATATCGATGCGCTCCTTTTAGCTAACAGTTGATTTCAGGATACAGCTCATAATCCGCTCCTGGGATGCTTCTTCCTGCTTGAATTCGCCGACGATGCGGCCTTCGTTCATCACATAGATCCGGTCGCTCATGCCCAGAACCTCCGGCAGTTCGGAGGAGATCATAATGACGGACTTGCCCTGAGCCACCAGGTCGTTGATGATGCAGTAGATCTCGTACTTGGCACCTACGTCAATGCCTCGGGTAGGCTCGTCCAGAATCAGGATATCCGGGTCGGTGAACATCCACTTTGCCAGCAGCACCTTCTGCTGGTTGCCGCCGAAGAGGTTACCCACATTCTGCTCGATGCCGGTGCACTTGGTATGGAGCTTCTGGCGGTAATCTTCCGCCACGGCGTGCTCCTGATCCTGATCGATGACACCCTTGTGACACAGGGCATCCAGGTTTGCCAGGGTATTGTTTACCCGAATGGGGTTGGACAGGATCAGGCCGTTGCCCTTCCGGTCTTCGGTAACATAAGCCAGACCCTTGCGGATGGCTTCCCGTTCGTTTTTCAGCGTTACGGCTTTGCCGTTCAGCTTCAGCTCGCCGGTGATACCGCTGCCGTAGCTGCGGCCGAAGAGGCTCATGGCCAGCTCCGTCCGGCCTGCGCCCATCAATCCGGAAATGCCCACCACTTCGCCTTTGCGGATGTGGAAGCTTACGTTGTCCACTACCTTCTTGTCGTGGTAGATGGGATGGTGCACCGTCCAGCCGTTGACTTCCATGCAGGTTTCCCCGGGGGTCACATTGGGACGCTTGGGGAACCGGTCTTCGATCTCCCGGCCAACCATGCCCCGGATGATCCGGTCTTCGTCGATGTTGTGGTCGGCGTTGTCCATGGTCTCGATGGTGGCACCGTCACGGATAACGGTGATCTCATCGGCCACATAGGCCACTTCGTTGAGCTTATGGGATATAATAATGCACGTCATACCGGACTTCTTGAATTCCAGCAGCAAGTCCAGCAATGCTTTGGAGTCCTGTTCATTCAGAGACGAGGTCGGCTCGTCCAAAATCAGCAGTTTGGCGTTCTTTGCCAGGGCTTTGGCGATTTCCACCATCTGCTGCTTGCCCACGCCGATGTCCTTGATCAGCGTCCGGGAGGATTCGGACAGACCCACGATCTTCAGGTACTTGTCCGCTTCGGCATAGGTCGTATCCCAGTCAATGGAGAAGGCCTTGCCCCGCTCATTGCCCAGGAACATATTTTCGCCGATGGTCATATAGGGCACCAGTGCCAGCTCCTGATGGATGATGACAATGCCCTTTTGCTCACTGTCTGTGATCTTCGCAAACTGGCAAACTTCTCCGTTGTAGACGATGTCGCCGGAGTAAGAGCCATAGGGATAGATACCGCTGAGCACATTCATCAGGGTGGATTTACCTGCGCCGTTTTCGCCAACCAGCGCATGAATGGTGCCCCGCTTTACCCGCAGATTCACGTTGTCCAATGCCCGGACACCGGGAAAAAGCTTGGTAATGCTGTTCATTTCCAGAATATAGTCAGACAAACGATCACCTCAATATTGGTGTTTTGGGCAGAGCAGGTATGCCTGCCCTGCCCAAAGGTGGATTTCAGGATATGTTGTTTGGCTTAGCTGTTCTTAGTCAGCCAGGTCAGCCTCGGTGTAGTAGCCGGAGTCGATCAGCAGTTCCTGAACGTTGTCCTTGGTGCCCACAACAGGCTCACACAGGAAGCTGGGGATGACGCCGGTTCCGTTGTCGTAGGTCTCGGTGTCGTTGATGGGAGGCTCGGAGCCCTTCACCAGAGCGTCAACCATTTCCACGGTCTTGGCAGCCAGGGTACGGGTGTCCTTGAAGACGGACATGGACTGCTTGCCGGCGATCATGTTCTTAACGGAAGCGATGTCGCAGTCCTGACCGGTGATGATGGGATAGTTGCCGGTGTAGGAGGATTCCAGAGCGTTGGCAACGCCCAGAGCGGTGGAGTCGTTGGAAGCCAGAACTACATCCAGCTGGGTGCCGTCAGCGTAGAAGGTGCCCAGAATGGTCTCGAAACGAGCCTGAGCAGCGTCGGTTGCCCAGTTAGCGGTAGCAACGGTCTGCTTCTCGGTCTGGCCGGAGGGGCAAACCAGAGTGCCGGCATCGATGT
>CAYRYT010000115.1:0-5156 GCA_964428625.1 uncultured Oscillospiraceae bacterium
GCCTCCCCCTGGTAGGGGGAGGTGGCACGGCGAACGCCGTGACGGAGGGGGTTGAGGGTAGCAATGTCCCCTAGCAGCCGGATAGATACGACCCGCCGGTGTAGGGGCCGATTCTTAATCGGCCCGCAAAGCCTCCCCCTGGTAGGGGGAGGTGGCAAAAATCTCTGATTTTTGCCGGAGGGGGTCGAAGGTCGGAACTACTGGGGTAGTCGGTGATTTCAATCCCCTCAGTCGGCCTGCTCGGCCGACAGTTCCCCGAACTCCGGGGGACCTTTCCTGTGGCGGGATTTGGCGTTTTTGGGTTGCATTTCCCCGGGAAAAAAGGTATGATAAAGAAAACCATCGGCAGGAGGATGCTTATGACACGCCAGGAGGCAGCAGAAGAATATGGCCGTGCCCTACGGCAGGGCCAGCGGGAAATGCGGGACATTGCCGCCCGCCATGGTCAGGCACATCCCGTGGTGCTGGACCAGATTTTGGAAGGAAAAAAGTCGGAGGGTACCCAGCTGCTCCCGGTGATGGACATTCCCATGGACCGGATCCGGGGCACCGTCAGCGCCGGGCGGATCACCGCCTTCACCCCCAGCTTCCGGCCTTTGCTGGAGCCCAATTCCGAGTTCGGAGCCAAGTGGATCAATCTCTGCGCGGCCCATTTGTCCAGTGAGGGTATCCGGGAGCCTATTGTCTGCATGGAGTACCTGGGGGATTTCTATATCCAGGAGGGCAACAAGCGGGTCAGTGTCCTGCGCCATTTCGGTGCCCCCCGGATCAGCGCCCAGGTCACCCGGATCCTGCCCCAGCGGTCCCAGGAGCCCCGGATCCTGGCCTATTATGAGTTTTTGGAGTTCTATCGGGTCAGCGGGATCTACGACATTCAGTTCCGCCAGCCCGGCCAGTATGACAAGCTCCTGGCCGCCCTGGGTAAGGACACCCAGGAGAGCTGGGACGACCGGGAGCAGAGGCAGTTCCGGGCCTATTTCCAGTATTTCCGGGAGGCCTATACCGCCCACGGCGGGGACTATCTTGCCACCACCCCCGAGGAGGCGCTGCTGCTGTGGCTGAAGGTCCATCCCTTCCGGGATCTGGGCCGGATGTCCGCCGGGGAGCTGAACAAATCCCTGGGTGCCCTGTGGGATGATGTCTTGGCGATGGGAGCCCAGGAGCCCATTCGTCTGGAGACGGAACCGGCGGATAACCGGGGCATCATCTCCCGGCTGATGAACACCTCCCTGGACCATGTCCAGGTTGCCTTTGTCCATCCCCTGGACAGCCGTACCAGCATCTGGGTGAAGGGCCACGAGGAGGGCCGGCTTTATTTGGAGCGGGTGCTGGGGAGCAAGGTCACCACCAGAAGCTACTTTCAGGCCGATACCCTGGAGGCGGCGGAGAAGCTCCTGGATCAGGCCGTGGCCGATGGTGCTCAGGTGGTATTCACCACGGTGACCCAGCTCAGCCGGGCGACCCTGAAGGCGGCGGTGAAATACCCCAAAGTTCGCTTCCTCAACTGCTCCGTGGCTACCCCCTATTCCAGCATCCGCACCTATTACAGCCGAATTTATGAAGGAAAATTCATCACCGGGGCCATTGCCGGTGCCATGGCCCAGAACGACCGCATCGGCTATGTGGGCTCGGAGCCGATTTTCGGTGTGCCTGCCTCCATCAATGCCTTTGCTCTGGGTGCCCAGATGACCAATCCCCGGGCGAAGATCGAGCTGCTTTGGTCCTGCCAGCAGGGGGTATCCCCGGTGCAGCAGCTGGTGGGCAGCGGCATCCGGGTGATTTCCAACCGGGATGTGCTGTCCCAGGATCAGATCTATCTCCAATTCGGGGAATACGGCACCTACCAGGTGGAAGACAACGGCAAGCTCACCGCCCTGGCCTCGCCCTGCTGGGTCTGGGGCAAATTCTATGAGCATGTGGTCCGCGCCATTCTCTCCGGTGCCTATTCCGGGAAGGATTCCCACCAGGCGGTGAACTACTGGTGGGGTATGAGCAGCGGCGTGATCGATGTCACCCTCTCCGACCAGCTGCCCCAGGGGCTGCTCCACCTGGCGGATGTTTTGCGCCAGGGCCTGCGGACCGGCACCCTGGATCCCTTCCGCCGGCGGATCGTTGCCCAGGACGGCACGGTAAAAAATGACGGCCAGGGTACCTTCACCGCCGATCAACTGCTGAAAATGGACTGGCTCTGCGAAAATGTCCAGGGCTCCATTCCGGAATTCCACCAGATCCTGCCGGTGGCCCAGCCCATCGTCCGGGAACTGGGCATCTACCGGGACCGGATCCCGGCCCAGCGGGAGGTGAGCCTGTGAAAATCCTTGCCCTGTCCGACGAGGAATGCCCCGGTCTGTGGGAATACTACAACCGGGAGAAGCTCCGGGAATACGACCTGATCCTGTCCTGCGGGGACTTGAAGGCGGAGTACCTGAGCTTTCTGGTGACCATGGGGCGCTGCCCCCTGCTCTATGTCCACGGCAATCACGATGCCGCCTATGACCAGCGTCCTCCGGAGGGATGCGACTGCATCGACGACAGCTTCGTGGTCTACAACGGCCTGCGGATCCTGGGCCTGGGTGGCTGCTACCGCTACCACAACGGCCCCTACCACTACACCGAGGCGGAGATGCGGCGGCGGATCCGCCGGCTGCGTTTCCAGCTCTGGCTCCACGGCGGTGTGGATATCGTGGTGACCCATGCCCCCCTGCGGGGGGTGGGAGACGGGGAGGACACCGCCCACCGGGGCTTTGAGGCTTTCTGGAAGCTGCTGGATGCCTACCATCCCCAATATTGGCTCCATGGCCATATCCACCGGTGCTATGGGATGTGCCGGGAGCAGATCCATACCCGGGGGGAAACCACGATCATCAATGTCTGCCCTCAGTATACCCTGGAAGTGCCCCCGGCGGAGTTCCCGGAGAAATACCGGGACGAGCTGCGGTGGAAAACCCCCAAGCCCAAACTGCGATAAGGAGGAAGCCCCTATGTTTCAAGGCTTTTCCCCGGAGACCATCGATTTTCTCTGGGGAATTCGTATGAATAACAACCGGGAGTGGTTCCTGGCCCATAAGCGCCAGTATGTGGACACCCTTTACGAGCCGATGAAGGCCCTGGGCCGGGAGCTCTTTGAGCCCTTCCTGGATAAGCCCGGCAATATCCTGAAGGTCAGCCGGATCTATCGGGATGCCCGGCTCCACCACCCCCTTCCCTATAAGGAAAGTCTCTGGATCTGCATCCGCCGGGATACCCAGTGGTGGCAGGAAAGCCCCTGCCTGTTTTTCGAGCTTAACCCCGAAGGGGCCTTCTATGGCTTTACCCTGTGGAAGCCGGGGACGGCCTGGCTGGAGGCATTCCGCCGGAAGATTGCCGCCCAACCGGAGGAATTCTCGGCCTTGGTGGCGCAAACCCAGCGTGATTCCGGTCTGATGTTGACGGCGGAGCTGTATAAGCGCCCCAAGGTCAGTGAGAACCCCGCCCTCCAGCCCTATTTCGCCTGGAAGGGGAATATCTGCTGCACCGTCACCGAGGCCCCGGGGCCTGAACTCTTCGGCCCGGAGCTGGGGCAGCGGGTGGCGGCGACCCTGGCCGCCCTGACCCCGCTGTATGACTATTTCAATTCCATCTCCCCGGAGGGCGCGCTTTGACCGCCGGGGATCGAAAAAACCAAAAAACGGTCTGCACAGAAGCTCTGTGCAGACCGTTTTGTTGTAGAGGTAGATTTGCGGGGCAGGGGAGCCTTACACCCCGGCGTAGGCGGAGAAGCCGCCGTCGATGGGCAGGACGATACCGGTGATGAAGCCTGCGGCCTGGTCGTTGACCAGGAACAGCAGACCGCCGGCAAGATCCTCCGTCACGCCAAAGCGTTCCATGGGGGTGGCGGCCAGGATCTTCTGGGTACGCTCCGTGGGAGTGCCATCCTCATTGAACAGGAGCTGGGCGTTCTGCTTGCTGGAGAAGAAGCCCGGGGCGATGGCGTTGACCCGGATGCCCACCTTGCTGAAATGGACAGCCAGCCACTGGGTAAAGTTGGACACAGCGGACTTGGCGCCGGAGTAGGCGGGGATCTTGGTCAGGGGCTTGAAGGCGTTCATGGAGGAGATGTTGATGATATTGCCGCCGCCGTTGTTCACCATATGCTTGGCGAAGGCCTGGGTGGGGATCAGGGTCCCGTTGTAGTTCAGGTCAAAGACCATATGTACGCTGGTGTCGTCCAGGTCGAAGAAGCTCTTGGTGTCGGAGTCCAGGTCGCCGGGCTCGTAGTATTCCTTGTCGGTCTGGGCCCGGGCGTTGTTGCCGCCGGCACCGTTGATGAGGATGTCACAGGGGCCGAAATCCCGGAGGACTTCCTCTGCGATCAGCTCCATATCCTCCTTCACCAGCACATTGCCCTTGTAGGCCTTGGCAACGCCGCCCTCGTCGATGATTTCCTGGGCGTACTGGTTGATGGCAGCGTCAGACCGGTTGATCAGGGCGACCTTGGCGCCGGCCCGGGCCAGGACCTTGGCCATGTAGCTGCACAGGACGCCGCCGGCACCGGTGACCACGGCGACCTTGCCGGTCAGGTCGGTGTTGAGTACATTTTTTTCCATGATGGTAAGCTCCTTTGTTGACTTATGATAAAGCGTGTTCCTTCAGGTGAGCCTTGATGGCTTCAAAGGACCGGTCGGAAATGGCGTGCTCCAGCCGGCAGGCATCCGCTGCCGCGGTTTCCTCATCCACGCCCAGGGTGACGAGCATCCGGGAGAGAATGGTGTGCCGCTCGTAGATCTTCTCCGCGATTTCCCGCCCGGAATCCGTCAGGGTAATGTAGCCATCCTTGTCCACCAGAATGTAGCCACCGTTTTTCAGCAGACCCACGGCCCGGCTGACGCTGGGCTTGGAGTAGTGCATCTCCTCGCTGATGTCGATGGAGCGGACATGGGCTTTTTCCCTGGACAGGACCAAAATGGTCTCCAGATACATTTCACCGGATTCTTGCAGACGCATAAGACCCCTCCTTGTGATAATAGGGATATCATAACATATTTTTCCTGACAATGCAACGGAAAAAGCCCGGAATAAAATTTGTGCAAAAAGCCGGAAACTATGTACCGCAGGGGAAGCCCCCTGCGGTATGGGTCACTGCATGCTCTGCTCGTAGGCCTCGATCATCTTCTTGA
>CAYRYT010000116.1:0-5085 GCA_964428625.1 uncultured Oscillospiraceae bacterium
TTGATGTCCGATAATGGTCATGTCACAAAAAGTACCTATGAACACTATCAGAACGGGACAGGCTGTTTTTTCATCAAACATCTTCCAGTTGGGAGAAGATTTTTCCCAGGCTGTCGTGGAACACCAGGTTCGCCCGGCTGTCATAGGGCGTTTCGTCCCGGTTGATGAGCACCAGACGGTCACCCCCATAATATTGCAACAGGCCTGCCGCAGGGTACACCGTCAGGCTGGTACCCCCCACAATGACCAGATCCGCCTGGGCCAGCGCCCGAATACTGCCTTCCAGAGTATTCCCGTCCAGGGCTTCCTCATAAAGCACCACATCGGGCTTGATGATCCCCCCGCAGGCACAGGTGGGGATCCCCTCCCCATCCCGAATCGTCTCCCCGGAATAGGGACGGTGGCACCGGGTACAGAAATTTCGAAGAACGGAACCATGGAGCTCATAGCCCCGCCGGCTCCCGGCCTTCTGGTGGAGGCCGTCGATATTTTGGGTCACCACCGCCAGGAGCTTTCCTTCCTCCTCCCACCGGGCCAACACTTGATGGGTGATGTTGGGCTTGGCATCCAGGCAGAGCATTTTCTCCCAATAGAAGCGGAAGAAATAGGCCGGATCCCGCAAATAAAAGCTGTGGCTGATGATCGTCTCCGGGGGATAGTCGAATTTCTGGCTGTATAAGCCATCCCGGCTTCGAAAATCCGGAATCCCGGACTCGGTGCTCACTCCGGCACCGCCGAAAAAGACGATCCGCTCGCTTTCGGCGATCCACCGGCGCAGGGTCTGCAATGCTTCCATAGGCCTCCCCTTTCTCCCGGCGTCCTTAGAGGCTTTCCGCTTCCCGGATCCACAGCTTGCCCACAGCATCGCTGGGCATCCGCCAATCTCCCCGGGGACTGAGGCAAACGGAGCCAACCTTCACCCCATCGGGCATACAGCTGCGCTTGAATTGCTGGGAGAAGAACCGGCGGTAAAAGGCGCAGAGCCACTTGCGGATGGTCTCGGGGTTAAAATCCTCCCGGAAGGCCCGGCAGGCCAGGCGATAAATCTTCTCCGGCCGGGAACCGAAGCGGAGCATATGGTACAGGAAGAAGTCGTGGAGAGCATAGGGCCCAACCAGATCCTCGGTGTGCTGGCTGATTTTGCCGGAAGCATCCGGCGGCAGCAGCTCCGGGCTGATGGGGGTATCCAGAATGTCCAGGAGCACCGCCTCCGCACCAACAAAATGGGGGCTGTGGGCAATGGCCTCGATCATCCACCGGATCAGGGTCTTGGGAATGGAGGCATTGACCCCATACATACTCATCTGGTCGCCGTTATAGGTACACCAGCCCAGGGCCAGCTCCGACAGGTCGCCGGTGCCCACCACAATGCCTCCCACCATTCCCGCATAGTCCATGAGGATTTGGGTCCGTTCCCTGGCCTGGGCGTTTTCGTAGGTGGTATTGTGGACACTGGGATCGTGGCCAATGTCCCGGAAATGCCCCATCACCGCATCCTGAATGGGAATTTCCCGGGCCGTAACGCCCAGGCGCTCCATCAGCTCCCAGGAATTGCGGTAGGTACGGTCGGAGGTACCGAAGCAGGGCATGGTGATGCCGTGGACATCCGTGGCCGGGCGTCCCAGCTGGTTCATTGCCTCCACCGCCACCAGCAGCGCCAGGGTGGAATCCAAACCGCCGGAAATGCCGATGACAGCCTTCGCCCCAATGGTCTGCAAGCGATGCTTCAGACCCGCCACCTGCATCTGGAAGATCTCCATGCACCGCTCTACCCGGTCTGCCTGGGCGGCGGGTACGAAGGGTAGCTTATTCACGGGATAGCTGCTACCATCCCCCCGAAACTCCGGGGCCTCCAGGGACACGACCTGATAGTCCCGGTCAAAGTACCGCTGGGCAGTATCGGCGAAGGTCTTGCTCCGCTGGCGGTCATAGCGGATGTGGGCCAGGTCACAGTCTTGAATCAGCAAATAGTCGGTGGTCTCCTCCGGCCCATTGCAGGCCAGGATCCGGCCATTTTCCGCTACCATGCTTGCCCCGGAGAAAATGAGATCCTGGGTGGACTCCGTAGAACCTGCGGAGCAGTAGGCATAGACGCAGTTCAGCCGGGCGGACTGGTCGGCAACCAAATTACGCCGATAGGCGGCCTTGCCGATGGTCTCATTGGAGGCAGAGAGATTGACGATGACCTGGGCACCGTGCAGGGCAAGCATCGTGGACGGGGGCAACGGGGACCAGAGATCCTCGCAGATCTCCACCCCCATTTTCACCCCATCGGCCAGCTGGAAGATCACCCGGTTCCCGGGGAACATAGAAACCGGCTCCCCCAGGCCCAAATCTGCCTGTCCATCCGTCAGGCGATCCGCAGTGGAGAACCACCGTTTTTCATAGAACTCCCCGGAATTGGGCAGCGCTGTCTTGGGAACCAGGCCCCAGACCTTTCCGCCCCGGATCACAGCAGCGCAGTTATACAGCTGACCATCCACCCGGGCCGGCAGGCCCACCACACCGGTGACGGCGGGGTAATTCCGGGAGCATTCCAGGATCTGCGCCATTCCATCCCGGACACCGGCATAGAGCCGCTCCTGGAAAAACAGATCCTGGCAGGTATAGCCCGTCATGGCAAGCTCCGGGAAGAGGAGCAGGTCAACCTGTTTCCCATCCGCTTCGCCCCAAAAGTCGCAGATATCCCGGGTATTCTTTGCCACATCCCCCACGGCGACCTGGGGGACGGCACAGGCGATGCGAATATAATCCTTCATAGGAATCCCTCCAATGCTGTTTCCTTTTTTCGTATATCATACCATATTTTGTCCGATTTGCAAGGGTCCGGGGCTGGGGTAGAAAAATTTTGGAGCGTGCCCAAAGGGCGCGCTCCAGGTGCTGGCGAAGGGATGAGCTCCCGCCAAAAACCGGATGGCACTGCCCTCGCAGATGCCATCCGGCTTTTCCTCTTCAATTGGGAATGGGCTTACACCACATCCTCCTGGGTCAGCTTCTCCCCGTTCAGCACCCGCTGCATCAGCTGGGATGCTCTGGCCACGGACTCCGGATCCTGGTAGGTCACATAGAGCTTCTGGCCCGGTGCGGAGTAGGTGTAGTCGCTGCCGCCGGTTCCGGTCACCGCAAAGGACAGGATATCCCAGGTGGCCATATCGTCCAGCTGCATCTTCACCAGGGAGGACATCTCATCCGCCGTCAGATCCGTGTCGAGCATATTGGTCAGGCTTTCCAGAATGGAGGTGTAGCTGCTGATGATGGTGGTACCGCTGGTCATCTTGTTGATCACCGCCGTAATGACCTTCATGTGGTTCCTGCCCCGGTCATTGTCGCCACCGGCCAGGTGGTAACGCTCCCGGGCGAAGGCCAGCGCCGCCTCACCATCCAGGTAATTCTCACCCTGCTGGATGAACACACCGCCGTGGGTGGTGCGGAAGGCCACATCGGAATAGATGGTAATGCCGCCAATGGCATCGATGAAGGTCTCAAAGCCCCGGAAGTTGATCCGGCCATAGCGGATCACATCCACCCCATACAGCTCCGACAGGGCCTGCATGGAGCAGGAGGGGCCCCACCAGCCGCAATGGGTCAGCTTATCCATTTTTCCGTTGCCCGCGGGATTGCCTACATAGTAGTCCCGGGGGGTGTTCACCAGCAGAATCTGCTTGGTGTTGGGATTCACCACCATCAGGATGTTCACATCGCTGTGGGCCGTTTCCAGGTAGCTGCTGCGGGTATCCGAGCCGCTGAGATAGAGCACGAAGGGGGTATTGGTCAGATCCCTGGGCCCAACATCCACCGTCGCCTCGGGATCCTTGGCCGTATCCTCCGGCAGCAGCGTCACCACCTGGGAAAGCACCCGGATCCGGCTGCTCACATCCCCATAGCCCTCCTGGTCCGCCAGGATGCTGATGGTACCGCTGTTGAGGATCACCGCGCCGACCCGGCCCTGGTAAAGTCCCTCCACAAGATCCTGGGCGGAAGCGAAGCCCTGGGTCCGGACCTCACGGCCCAGCTTATCGGTGACGGAAGCCAGCACCTGCTCCGTCCGGGCTTCCTCGTAATTCTCCAGGTAGCCAAAGGTGTAATCCGCCGCGTCGGTAAGGTTCTGGGCCGGATCCTCCTGAAGGACATAGATGGCCATGGTCACGCCCTCACTGTTGGTGGGCTTATTGGCCACGCTGTGAATGGTATCATGGATATCCGCCGCCACTGTGGCGATGAAGGCGCACAGGAGCACCACCACCAAGGACAGGACGGCACCGCCGGTTTTCCGGCCATAGCCGTTGCCCTTCTTCCCCACAAACAGCAGCAGTGCGGGAAGCACCGCCAGAACCGCCAGCAGCGCAAGCAAAACCAGCATATACTTATCAGGAATCATGTTCAGCCGCCATACGATGGCAGCCGTGGTGAGCTCCACTGCCAGCTGCACCAGCCAGATGAGCACCGTCACAACATTCCATAACTTATTTTGTTTCATATGATATTTCAACTCCCATGCATCGCATCTTAAAAAAGTGTATGCAAACCTTAGGGTAATAGTATATTCCCCGAGGAGAAAAAAGTCAAGATACGGGGTGTTTCTTCATCATTTATTCAAATTTGCCATTTCCCGCAGCTGCTGGGCCAGATCCGTCCGCTCCCAGGGGTAGCCCTCCACACCGAAATGGCCCTGGGCAGCCGTGGGTGCGTAAATGGGACGGCGCAGGTCCAGCTTGCGGATGATACCGGCGGGGGTCATATCGCAGGTAGCCCGGAGCAGGGCGGTCATGGCCGCATCCTCGATCACGCCGGTGCCGTAGCTGTCCACCCGGACGGAAACAGGCTCGGCAACGCCGATGGCGTAGGCCAGCTGTACCTGAACCTGCTTGGCCAGACCGGCAGCCACCAGGTTCTTGGCCATATAGCGGGCCATGTAGGCTGCGGAACGGTCCACCTTGGTGGGATCCTTGCCGGAGAA
Organism: uncultured Oscillospiraceae bacterium; assembly: GCA_964428625.1. Lineage (GTDB taxonomy): Bacteria > Bacillota > Clostridia > Oscillospirales > Oscillospiraceae > Faecousia. The sequence goes on from CAYRYT010000116.1 coordinate 4,958, forward strand.
GGCACCGCCACCATGGGAGAAATAGCCGCCGTAGGTATCCACGATGATTTTCCGGCCGGTCAGACCGGTGTCACCGTTGGGGCCGCCGATGACGAAATTGCCGGTGGGGTTGATGTGGATATGGGCCA
>CAYRYT010000117.1:0-4943 GCA_964428625.1 uncultured Oscillospiraceae bacterium
CAACGAGACTTTAACCAGAGAGATACAAAAGCTGCAAGCGTCGGAAGCTGACTTGTTAAAGAAACAATCTTCTCGGAAAGATATAAAAAGTGCCGCAGCGGAGATTATTCCGACAACACAGCATATCCTTGATAGTTATCCACGCCTGTCAATATCGGAAAAGAATAGTCTGTGGAAAATTGTTATGGAGAAAATAACAACCTACCGTACCCCGGACGGGGAGTTTTCCTTACACATCTATCCAAAACTCCCGATGTAACGAAAAAAGTTCATACTTTATTCGAGTGCAGTATCTCGACTATTGCCTCCTCTTGTGGTATAATCTTAGTATTATGCAATCATGAGAGGAGGCGTTTTCATGGGCGAACAAGAGCCTAAAAAAGTAGCGAAACATATTTGTGCTGGTCTGTTGGCCCATGTGGATGCAGGGAAGACCACGCTCAGCGAGGCCATGCTTTATCTGTCCGGGGCGAAACGGACCCTGGGCCGGGTGGATCACCGGGATGCCTGCCTGGACACCCACGCCATCGAACGGGAGCGGGGGATCACCGTCTTTTCCAAACAGGCCCGGCTGGAAACCGACCATTTTCGCATGACCCTGGTGGATACCCCCGGGCATATGGACTTCTCCCCGGAGGCGGAGCGGGTCATGGGAATCCTGGACTGCGCCGTTATGGTCATCAGCGGCACCGATGGTGTCCAGGCCCACACCCTGACATTGTGGAATCTTCTCCGGCGCTACCAGGTGCCGGTGTTCCTGTTCATCAACAAAATGGATCTGCCGGGAAAAACCCGAGAGGAAATCCTGGCCCAGCTCCCCGCCGGGTGCGTGGACTTCACCGCTCCCCGGGAGGTTCTGGAAGAACAGGCGGCCATGACCGACGAGGCCCTGCTGGAAAGCTACCTGGAAACCGGCCATGTCACCGACGGCAACCTCCGGGGCCTCATTACCGACCGGAAAATCTTCCCCTGCTGCTTCGGCTCTGCCCTGAAGCTTACCGGGGTGGATACCCTCCTGTCCCTCCTGGATACCTATGCCCCCCGCCGGGATCATCCCGCCGATTTCGGTGCCCGGATCTATAAAATCTCCCGGGATGCCGCCGGGAACCGCCTGACCTGGCTGAAGGTCACCGGCGGCAGCCTCCGGGTGCGGATGCCCCTGACCTATTCCGTGGAGGGGGATCGGATATTGGAGGAAAAGGTCCAGCAACTGCGGCTGTACACCGCCGACAAATTCCAGGCCGTGGAGGAGGTGGAGGCCGGCATGGTCTGCGCCGTCACCGGCCTGACCCGAACCCGCATCGGCCAGGGCCTGGGCTGGGAACCGCCCATGGGGGAGACGGTGATGGAGCCGGTGATGACCTACCGGGTGAATCTGCCCAAGGGGGTAGACCCGGCGGTAGCCCTGCCCAAGCTGCGCCAGCTGGAGGAGGAGGAGCCTCAGCTCCACCTGGTCTGGGAGGAGCCCCTCCGCCAGATCCATGTGCAGATCATGGGCCGGGTGCAGCTGCAGGTGTTCCAGGAGCTGGTGCGCCAGCGCTTCGCCCTGGAGGTGACCCTGGATAACGGACGGATCTTCTATAAGGAGACCATCGCTGCCCCGGTGGAGGGCGTGGGCCACTACGAGCCCCTGCGCCACTATGCTGAGACCCACCTGATCCTGGAGCCCCTGCCCCGGGGAAGCGGCCTGGTCTTTGCCAGCCGGTGCGCCCCGGATACTCTGGACATCAACTACCAGCATCTGATCCTCACCCATCTGGGGGAAAAGACCCACCGGGGCGTGCTGACCGGCGCGCCCATCACGGATATGAAGATCACCCTGGCAGCGGGCCGGGCCCACCTGAAGCACACCGAGGGCGGAGACTTCCGCCAGGCGACCTACCGGGCGGTGCGCCAGGGCCTGATGGAGGCCCGTTCCATCCTCCTGGAGCCCTGGTACGACTTTGTCCTGACCCTGCCCACGGAGACCGTCGGCCGGGCCATTTCCGATATCCGGGCCATGTCCGGCCAATTCGGGGCACCGGAGACCCTGGGGCAGATGTCCCGCCTCCGGGGCCAGCTCCCCGCCTCGGAGCTGGGGGACTACGGCGACCAGGTTGCCGCCTACACCCAGGGCCGGGGCCAGCTCCAAATCAGCCTCCGGGGCTATGATGTCTGCCACAACGCCCAGACGGTGATCGCGGAAACAGCCTACGACCCCCAGGCCGACCTGGATAACACCCCGGACTCGGTGTTCTGCGCCCACGGTGCGGGCTTCCCTGTGAAATGGGACCAGGTCAAGGCCCATATGCACCTGGAAAGCTGCCTGAAAACGGAAAAGCCCCAGGTGATCCCCCGGAATCTGCGGCTGGACGACAAGGAGCTGGAGGCCATTATGGAGCGGGAATTCGGCCCCATCCGCCGGCCCCAGTACCAGTCGCCCCGGAAGGCCGCTCCCCAGCCGGAGGTCTCGGTTCGGCCGCCCCGGGAGCAGTATTTCCTGGTGGACGGGTACAATATGATCTTCGCCTGGGAATCCCTGGCGGCCCTGGCCAAGAAGGATCTGGATGCCGCCCGCCGGGGTCTGCTGGACCGGCTGAGCAGCTTCGCCGGATTCCGGAAGTGCCGGGTGGTGGTGGTATTCGACGGCTACAAGGTGCCGGGAAATCCCGGAGAAAAGGGCCATTTCCACAACATCCAGGTGGTCTACACCAAGGAAAATCAGACCGCCGATGCCTATTTGGAAGCCCTGGTGGCCCAGATCGGCCCCAACTACAACCTGCGGGTAGCCACTTCCGATGCTCTGATCCAGCTCTCCAGCCTCCGCTCCGGTGCCCTGCGGATGTCCGCCCGGGAGCTGGAGGAGGAGGTTGTGCGCAGCGAGGGAGAAATGCGCCGCCACTACTAAGGCCCCTTGCAATTTCCCCCGGCCTGTGGTAAAATGACAAAAAAGTTGACTTTCTTCCAAAAGGAGTGGAATATATGCGGAAATTCTCCCTGTTTCTCGCCCTGGTTCTGCTATTTGCCGCCCTGGGCCTGCCGGTTCTTGCCGTCACCCAGGCCTCCCGGGTGGACAACCGGAGCGCCGTGGCCAGCGACGGCACCTGTCAGGTTTCCCTGTCCGTCACCCTCCATCTGGAGCAGCCGGTGGACGATCTGACCTTTCCCATCCCCGGGGATGCCCGGGATGTGACCCTGGGTACCGGTGCCGCCCGGATGACCCGGGAGGGCTCCTTCCTGGAGGTGGAGCTGGGGGAGATGGTAGCCGGGGATTTTTCCTTTACCATTTTCTACACCCTCCCGGCGGTGGTATCCCAGAATACCGTGGGCCAGAGCGTGCTGACCCTTCCCCTGCTGTGCGGCTTCCGCTACGGGGTGGAGGCCATGAGCTTCACCGTCACCCTCCCCGGAGATGTGACGGAAAAACCCGCCTTTACCAGCACCTATGACCAGGCCACCATTGAGCAGTCCCTGGCCGTCACTGTATCCGGCAGTCAGATCACCGGCCAGGTCACCAAGGCCCTCAATGACCGGGACAGCCTTTCCATGACCCTGGTGGTGCCCCAGGAGATGTTTCAGCTGGAGGAGCCCATTGTGATCACCACCCAATGGACCACCCTGGCCATGACCATCGCCGCGGTTGTCGCCCTGGTCTACTGGCTGGTTTTCCTCCGGTGCCTGCCCCCCAGGGGCCAGCGAACCACCACCGCCCCCGACGGCCTCACTGCCGGCGACCTGGGCCCGGTGCTCACCGCCGTGGGCACGGATCTGACCCTGATGGTTCTGTCCTGGGCCCAGCTGGGCTATATTCTCATCCACCTGGACGACAACGGCCGGGTGATTCTCCACAAGCGCATGGAAATGGGCAACGAGCGCAGCGCCTACGAAAACCGGATCTTCCGGGAGCTGTTCGGGCGGCGCAGGCTCATTGACGGCACGGGCTACCACTACGCCATGCTGTGCCGGAAGGTCGCCGGGGACAAGCCCCGGATCCACGGTCTCTACCGCCGCCGTTCCGGCAACCCACGGCTGTTCCGCCTGCTGGCCAGTCTGGTAGGGCTTTTCGGCGGGCTGGGCATCGCCATCGACCTGGCGGGTCTGTCCCCCCTCCGGGTGCCCATTATGGTGCTGGGAGTCGGGCTGGGTCTGGTCAGCGCCTGGTGCATCCAGTCCGGCTGCCGCTACTGGCATCTGCGCCGGGGACGGAGCTTCTTCCTCGGCCTGGGGTGCTGCCTGCTGTGGCTCCTGGCGGGAGCCGCCGCCGGTCAATCCCTGAACGGGCTGATCGTGGTGCTCCTGGAGCTTCTGGCGGGCTTTGCCGGTGCCTATGGTGGACAGCGGACGGAGATGGGTATGCAGATGATGTCCCAAGTCCTGGGCCTGCGCCGGTACCTGAAAACCGCCAGCCGGGATGACCTGCGGCGGATCCTGGGGGAGAACCCGGAATACTACTATACTCTGGCTCCCTACGCGCTGGCCCTGGGTGTGGACAATGCCTTTGCCCGGTGCTTCGGCAGCCTGCGGCTGACGGCCTGCCCCTATATGACCAGCGGTATGGACGGCCATATGACCGCCTGGGAGTGGAGCCGGTTCCTCCGCCGGGCGGCCCAGACCCTGGACCAGCGCCAGCAGATGTGGCTGGAACGCATTCTTGGAAAATAAAGAAAAAAACCCTCCCCGTGTCCACGAAATCTGTGGATACGGGGAGGGTTTTCCGTTTTTTGCAGTTGGACGGATGCGATGCCCCCCTGTAGGGGCCGATTCTTAATCTGCCCGCAAAGCCTCCCCCTGGTAGGGGTGTAGGAAAGTCGCACCAGCCAAGCCGCCCCCTGGTAGGGGGAGGTGTCACGGCGAATGCCATGACGGAGGGGGTGGAAGGTCGGGGCTACTGCGGTAGTCGGTGGTTTCAATCCCCTCAGTCGGCCTGCTCGGCCGACAGCTCCCCTTGCTAAGGGGAGCCTTTT
>CAYRYT010000118.1:0-4936 GCA_964428625.1 uncultured Oscillospiraceae bacterium
TCATATAATTTTTTGACCTTTAAGAAATTTAGACTTGACTTTTATTAGCAGGTCTATTTTCTTTCACAGAACAGCTTGATGATCCCCAGGGCAAGGGCCACCAGAACCAGGGGCACCAGCAGTACGATGCCACCGGCAAATATCAGGGCCAGCACCATCGCCGGCAGGGCAATCGCCATCAGCACGCTGGCGATGATCTTGGCCACGCCCCCAGGTCAGCCGAAAGGCAAGGCCCAGGGTCTTCCCCGTCAGCCAAAGAAATACGATCAGCAGGATCCATTCCATAAAACCACTCCTTTCCAGTCCCGGGTTACGGCTTGCCTGTGTCATGCCGCCGAATCAGGGCGGCGGACTGAATTCCCAGGACCTTTCCAAAGGCGGGATAGGCCGCCAGCTTTTCCAGCAGCCGCACCATGTGCACACGCTCTTTTGCGGTCATTCCAATCCCTCCCTTTATCTTACCGGGATTTGTTCTTGGGTATGGCTTTATTCTACCGGGAACAACCGGGAAAATAAAGGGCAGAATCGGCGCTTTACGCCATTTATTTCACCATTTTTGGCGAATTACCGGAGGTGTACCCCTCCCGGTAGGCATCGTAGCGTGCCCGGTCGATGACACCGGTGTCTAGCATCCTCTCGCACCATAGTTGCAGGGTCTCTACGGCAATGGAGATCTTTTCCAGCTCCTGCTGGATGTAGACGAAATCTCCCAGCTCATCCTCCGTGATGCGGCCGTCCACGGTGATCTCGATGAGGCGATCCTTCTTTTTCTGCATGGCGTTCAGGGAGGCAACGGTCTCCAGAACGATTTGGGAAAGATCCTTGATCTTGATTTCCGGCACATACTGGGCCCCGATGGGGCACTGGTTGGCGCAGTAGTAATTGCACAGACTGGGCTGCTTGTACCGATCGGACATGAGCAGCACCTCGTCGGGATGCAGAGGTGCGCGCTCGCTTTCAATTTTCTCGATTCGCTCCGGGGACATGGTCTCCAGAAGCTCCGATGCCTCCTCCCGGGTCAGATTCATGGCTTCCCGGGTGCGCTGATAGATGTTCTTGTTGGTCTTGGTGGATTTTCTTGCCATGGCTTCGTCCTCCTTCCGCAGATTGTGTTTGTATTCTACCATAAATCTCCCTGGCGCACAATTGTCAATTGGGCATTTCCGAAAAAAAGAAAGACGGGAGATTCCCCTCAGGGAATCTCCCGCGCGATCCTGTGTTACTTTTTCTCGCTGATCTGGGCCTTCAGGTGCATACTCAGGACGGCCAGACTGGTGGCCATGTTCTCGTTTTGCACCAGGGTGTGCTCCGGCACATCCAGGTGGGTATTGGTAAAGTTCCAAATCGCCTTGATGCCGCAGCTGATGAGGGCATCGCAAACCTCCTGGGCGCTGGAAGCCGGGACAGTGATGATGCCCATGAGGATCTTGTTGCTCCGGCAGAAGCTCTCCAGCTTCTCCATGGCCAGGACAGGCTTGGTTCCCTCCGCCTGTTTTTTCTCCGGGCTCTTGTCGAAGGCGGCCACAATGTTCAGGCCGAATTCCGCAAAGCCCTTGTAGTCCATCAGCGCAAGGCCCAGCTTGCCCGCACCGATGAGCACAGCATCGGTGGTGTTATCATAGCCCAAAAACTGCTCGATGTCCTCAATAAGCCGCTCCCGCTGGTAGCCGATTTTGGGCCGGCCACCGTCGGAGACCATCGCCAAATCCTTGCGCACCTGCACCTCTCCCATGCCCAAGGCGTTGGCCAGAGCCGTGGCGGAGATGTTGGGGGCACTTCCATCGGGGATGCTTTTCAGGTAGGCCAGATAACCCGGCAGCCGCTTCAGTACAGACTTGGAAATTTCCTTTCGTTCCATCCGTGTCATCCCTTTCCAATCAATATGGTTTTATATCGATACGATTTCATATCGATTGTATCACAGGGTTTTTCAAAATGCAAGCAATTTATGCGCAGGATGTCTGTTTTAGCAGCTCTTTCCGAAGTTTCTCCATGATTCGCTTCTCCAAACGGGAAATATAGGACTGGGAAATCCCCAGAATCCCGGCAACCTCCTTCTGGGTCAGCGCCCGGCGGCCATCCAGGCCGAAGCGCATGGTCACGATCTCCCGCTCCCGGGGCGGGAGCTGGCTCACCGCCTGACGCAGCACATGGCGGTCCACATCCTCCTCCAGTGGCCGCAGGATCATGTCCTCCTCCGTGCCCAGAATATCCGACAGGAGCAGCTCATTGCCGTCGTAGTCCATGTTGATTGGCTCATCCAGACTGACCTCGCTTTTCTGATTGGCGATTTTCCGAATGTGCATGAGGATTTCGTTCTCGATACACCGGGAGGCATAGGTCGCCAGCTTGATGTTTTTGTCCCGGCGGTAGGTTCCGATGGCTTTGATCAGGCCAATGGTGCCAATGGAGATCAGATCTTCCAGATGGACACCGGTGTTCTCGAACCGCCGGGCAATGAATACCACCAGGCGCAAGTTCCGCTCGATGAGAAGCTGCTTGGCCTGGGGTTCCCCCGCTTCCAGGGCCTGGAGGGCATCTTGCTCCTCCTGTCCTTTCAGCGGTGGCGGCAGAACATCGCTGCCGCCGATGTAAAACAGGGCGTTGTGGCGGATCCATCCCAGCCGAATGAAGAATAAATAGATCTTTTCCATTCCTTAACCTCCCGTCAATGCCTGATATGCCTGCTCCCGATCCAATCCCTGGGGGGCAAAGGCTACCAGCCGCCGCCCCCGATGTCCCTGGGTTTCCACTTCCATTTTCATTGCCAGCAGCATCCCGGCCCCGTTGCCCACTGTCCGGTAGGGCACCAGCCGCAGTCCTTTTGGCCCTGTGGCAACCGTCTCCACGGGATGCTCCAACTGCCGGAGGGTCAGACCCGTGAGCAACGCGGCAGCCTTTGGACCGATGACGATGACCGACTCCCCGGTGATGGGATCCCGGAGGGTATTGCCCGTATCCCGCAGGGCGGTCAGCTCCAGGCGGTGCCCGCCGTGGCACAGGGTCAGCCGGATCAGCTGCTGCCCCGGAGGCACTCCCCGAAACCCCCAGCGGCACAGAAGCCACAGCCCCCCGGCACTGACCACCAGGGCGGGAAATCCCCCCTGCCAGACACCCAGAGCCATGCCTCCCATGGCCATGCTCAGCAGGAGAAAGAGTACGCTCCGACGCAGGGCGCTGGGCTGAAAGCCAAAGGCGATCACACCCATCCCACCCAGGGATACAGCCCGCCAAAGGACATTCCCCAGAAACCGAAACCCGGGGAGCAGACAGGCCATGGCGTATACGCTGCCCAGGGCTGAGGCCAGTGCCGCCCGCTTCACCCCCGGCGGGTGGCCGGACAGGCGATTGGTGCCCAGCAGAAGGAGAAAATCCACGAGAAAATTCAAAAGGATCACCAGATCACCGTATACCGTCATACTCCCCCACCCCCTGTCCACGGATGCTAACAGTATAGCCGCCTCCCGGGAAAAAGTCGGTCGCATCCATGGATGCCCCTTCCCGGGAAAATCGAGGGGGATTGGCCGTCCCTGCCCGGGATTGGGCGGAAGGACAAAAAAGCGGCAGCCGATTTCGTCGGCTGCCGCAGGGCACTGTCGAAGGTTTTTTTATCGTGCCACGGTTCGGATATTCTTTTCTGCCTTGCCCCGGGGAACCATGATCTCATGGCCGCAGCCCAGGCATTTCAGCCGGAAATCGGCACCGTTGCGCAGCACCTGCCACCGCTTTTCTCCGCAGGGGTGGGCTTTTTTCATGGTGAGGATGTCATTGACCTGAATATCCATAGGCTCACTCCTTCTTAATGGCATCCCAGTAGGCCTTGGATGCCTGCTCCATCTTATTGGGGCCGTAGACATAGTACTGGGTGCCCACCAGATCGTCGGGCAGGTACTGCTGGCGGACCCAGTGGTTGGGGAAATTGTGGGGGTACTGGTATCCCTGCTCCCGCTCCATGGTGTAGGTATCCGCATGGACATTCTGCAAATGCCGGGGAAAATCCCCACCCTTGCCCTTTCGGATATCCTCCAGTGCGGCATCCAGAGCCAGATGGCCGGAGTTGGACTTGGGGGATGTGGCCATGAGCACCGCCGCGTCCCCCAGGGGGATCCGGGCTTCGGGCATTCCGATTTTCAGGGCCATATCCACACTGGCATTGACGATGGGAATGATCATGGGATAGGCCAGCCCCACATCCTCGGCGGCAATGACCATGAGCCGCCGGCAGGCGGACTGCATCTGCCCCGCCTCCAGAAGCCGGGCCAGATAATGGCAGGCAGCATCGGGATCGGAGCCGCGAATGGACTTTTGCAGGGCGGAGAGAAGATCATAGTAGTTATCCCCGTCCCGGTCCATCCGCAGGGCGCTTTTCTGGGTGACGGCCCGGGCGTCCTCCAGGGTCAGGGGGATACAGCCATCCACGGGCTGTCCCACGCTGAACAGAACCTCCAGCGCATTCATCGCCTTGCGGATATCCCCGCCACAGGCCCCGGCGATGTATTCCAGGGCACCCGGCTCCGCCTGGGCCTGAAGCGCCGCCCGCTCCTGAAGGTAAGCAACGCCCCGGTGGATCGCCTGCAGGGCGGCCTCGGGAGAGATCTGCTTGAACTCGAAGATGGTGGATCGGCTGAGAATGGCGTTGAACACATAGAAATAGGGATTTTCCGTGGTGGAGGCGATGAGGGTGATCTTGCCGTTCTCGATGTATTCCAGCAGGCTTTGCTGCTGTTTTTTATTAAAGGACTGAATCTCGTCCAGGTACAGCAGCACCCCGTTGGGGGCCATAAAGGTGTCCAGCTGGGAAACGATATTCTTGATATCCGCCGTGGAGGCGGTGGTGGCATTCAGGGTGTACAGGGTTCGGTTGGTTTGCTTGGCGATGATATTGGCCACGGTGGTTTTTCCCGTGCCGCTGGGGCCATAGAAGACCATATTGGGG
>CAYRYT010000119.1:0-4922 GCA_964428625.1 uncultured Oscillospiraceae bacterium
CCTGGGCGCTGAGAAGTTCCTGGACATCAAGTGCCGCATGGCCGGCCTGAAGCCCTCCTGCGTGGTCCTGGTTGCCACTGCCCGCGCTCTGAAGTACAACGGCGGCGTGCCCAAGGCCGACACCGGCAAGGAGAACCTGGAAGCTCTGGAAAAGGGCCTGCCCAACCTGCTGCAGCACGTTGAGAACATCACCCAGGTTTACAAGCTGCCCTGCGTGGTTGCCATCAACCGCTTCCCCACCGATACCGAGGCCGAGCTGAAGCTCATCGAAGACAAGTGCAAGGCTCTGGGTGTCAACGTTGCTCTGTCCGAAGTTTGGGGCAAGGGCGGCGAAGGCGGCATCGAGCTGGCCAAGGAAGTTGTCCGCCTGTGCGAGCAGGACAACGACTTCACCTTCTCCTACGAGCTGGATCTGACCATCAAGGAGAAGATCGAGGCCATTGCCAAGAAGATTTACCACGCCGACGGCGTGAACTTCACCGCCAACGCTGAGAAGCAGATCAAGACCCTCACCGAGCTGGGCTACGACAAGATGCCCATCTGCATGGCCAAGACTCAGTACTCTTTCACCGACGACCAGACCAAGCTGGGTGCGCCCAGAGGCTTTACCATCACTGTCCGGAACATCAAGGTTTCCGCCGGTGCTGGCTTCCTGGTGGCACTGACTGGTGAGATCATGACCATGCCCGGCCTGCCCAAGGTTCCCGCCGCTGAGCGGATCGATGTGGACGAGACCGGCAAGATCTCCGGCCTGTTCTAATTCCCATTGCTTACCGAAAGCACAGGCGGCCCCCCGCCTGTGCTTTCGCGCAATTCCCGGGAAAACCCGGGGCCACGGCATGGCCGTGGAGGCGGCACTGCCGCCCGATAACTCAATAAGAGGAGAATCATTGTATGGATATGACAACGGAATCCTGCCGCAAGTTTGTGGAAGTTCTGGCTTCGGATGCGCCCGCTCCCGGCGGCGGCGGCGCGGCGGCGCTGGTATGTGCCATCGGCACCGCCCTGGGCAACATGGTGGGCTCCCTCACCGTGGGCAAGAAGAAATATGCCGATGTCCAGGAGGAAATTATCACCCTGAAGGCTAAGTGCGATGCTTTGCAGACTGAGCTGCTGAACCAGGTGGAGGCGGATGAAGTGAATTTCCTGCCCCTGGCCAAGGCCTACGGCATTCCCAAGGACGATCCCAACCGGGATCAGATCATGGAGGAGGCTACCATCATCGCCTGCTCCACGCCCATGAAGATCATGGAGCTGTGCTGCCAGGCCATTGACTACATCGCCGTCTTTGCCGCCAAGGGCAGCCGCCTGGCGGTTTCCGATGCCGGTTGCGGCGCAGTTTGCTGCAAGGCAGCCCTCCAGGCCGCTTCCCTGAATGTGTTCATCAACACCAAGAGCCTGAAGAACCGGGAAGTTGCCCAGGAGATGAATGACAAGGCCAACGCCATGCTGGAGAAGTATTGCGCCATGGCCGACGAGATATTCAACACCGTCAAGGCCGGCTTCGGCCAGTAAACCCAAGGGCAGGGGACAGCCCTGCCGACTTATGAATTGAGATAATTGGAGGAACAGAACCATGGCAAAGAGACTGCTGGGTAAAGAAGTAAATGAGGCACTGGTTGCCGCCCTTCAGGGCCGCACCGCCGCCCTGCGGGAGAAGGGCATCGTCCCCACGCTGGGCATCATCCGTCTGGGCGAAAACCCCTCTGACCTGAGCTATGAGCGAGGCGCTACCAAGCGGGCAGAGGAAGTCGGCGTTGCCGTTAAGAATTTCATTCTTCCCGAGGAGACCACCAAGGAGGAGCTGCTGGCCGTCATCGACCAGGTCAACGCCGATGATTCCATCCACGGCGTGCTCATGTTCCGGCCCCTGCCCAAGCACCTGAAGGCAGACCAGGATGAGATCTGTAACCGTCTGGCACCCCGGAAGGATGTGGACTCCATGACCCATATGTCCAATGCTGGTGTTTTTGAGGGCCAGGATCTGGGCTATGCCCCCTGTACCCCCGCTGCCTGCATGGAGATTCTGGAGCACTATGGCATCGACTGCAAGGGCAAGAACGCTGTGGTGATCGGCCGGTCTCTGGTGGTGGGTAAGCCTGCTGCCATGATGCTCATGGCCAAGAACGCCACCGTCACCATCTGCCACACCAAGACCGTGAATACCGCGGAGATCTGCCGCAATGCGGATATCATCATCTCTGCCGCCGGTGTGCTGAACTCTCTGACTGCTGACTATGTCCGTCCCGGCCAGGTGGTCATCGATGTTTCCATGAACTGGAACCCCGAGAAGATCACCTCCAAGGGCAAGGGCGGTATGTCCGGCGACTGCGTCTTTGAGGATGTGGAGCCCATCGTGGATGCCATTACCCCCGTTCCCGGTGGTGTCGGCGCAGTGACCACCAGCGTGCTGATGAAGCATGTGGTGGAGGCTGCTGAGAAGATCTGATTCTAGAAGCGGAAAACGCCTTGGCCCCTGGGGCGCGGGGCGTTTTCTTTTTCATCGGACCGGGAAGGGGAATTGCCCTCCCGAAAGAGAGGTTGCGACAATGAAGCAAATCAAAAATCTGGGCGAAAGCGATTTTTTGAAGCTGTTTTTTGCCTTTTTTACAGTATTTTTCCTGGGCGCTGCCTTCTGTATGCCCGACCGGGGGGAGATGCTCCCCGGCCTGCTGCGGATCCTGAGCCAGCCCAGTAAGGTGTCCACCAACTATTTTGCCCTGGGCGGGTATGCCGCCACTTTTCTGAACATGGGCCTTGTGGGGCTGATCTGCCTGACCCTTTTCGTGGCGCTGAAGGCCACGGCCACCAATGCCTCCACCCTGGCTTTTATCCTCACCGTGGGCTTCGGCTCCTGGGGTATCAACATCCTCAACATCCTGCCCACTATTCTGGGCGTGGTGCTCTACTGTCTGGTGAAAAAGGAGCGGCTGGGGGCCAATGTGAACGCCATGCTCTTTTCCACGGGCATCGCTCCGCTGATTACGGACTTGATGATCCGCTATCCCCATGGGGAGGTGGTTGGCTTCAACCTGCCGGGAATTGCCCTGTCTCTGGGCATCGGCCTGGTGATCGGCTTCTTCCTCCCGGCGGGCCTGGCCTATTCCCCCAAGGTTCACAAGGGCTTTGACCTGTATTCCGCCGCTCTGCCCGTGGGTATGACCGCCTTCTTCCTCCAGGCCGTGCTGTTCAAGACCCTGGGGGTGAGCCTCCCCGCTGCCCCGGCGGCGGAGACGCTGACGGTAGCCTCCCGAACCATTGCCAATGTCTTCTGCGGAAGTCTCTTCGGCCTGTGCGTGATCCTGGCCTTCTGCCTGGGCTGTAAGCCCCGGGACTACTGGAATCTTCTGAAGGACCCCGCACTGGTGACCAATTTCTCCGCTACCTATGGCAACGCCGTGTTCCTGATGAATGTGGGTGTGTTTGGCCTGTTCATCCTGGGCTACTACAACCTCATCGGGGCCACCTTCAACGGTGTAACCTTCGGTGTGGTGTTCTGTATGCTGGCGACCTGCAATTCCGGCTCCCACCCCGGCAATGTGTGGCCCATCATGCTGGGCTATGGGGTAGCCTCCCTGGTGTGCGGATGGCTCTCCGCTCTGGCGGGCGGGACCTTCGCCGGTGCTATCAATGCTCAGGCCATTGTGGTGGGTCTGTGCTACGCCAACGGCCTGAGCCCCATTGCCGACAAGTACGGTTGGCGTTATGGCTTCCTGGCGGCGGTGATGCACTATCTGCTGGTGACCTCCGTGCCCAGCCTCCACGGCGGCTACTGCCTGTATAACGGCGGCTTCACCGCTGCGCTGATCTGCATCATCCTGGTGCCCCAGCTGGAACGGTTCAGCCGGACCAAGGACGAAAGAAAAGCCCTGAAGACTTAAAAAAGACCTCCCATTTCTCCCGGAAATCCGGGGAAATGGGAGGTTTTTCAGTCCTTATACAGAAGCAGGGAGAACCAGGTGACCACATTGGAACCGTACTGGAATTCCAGCCCCATGCGCTCCAGCACGGGGATGACATTGATGCCCTGACTCTCCACGCAGGGGTGCATCCGCTCGGGGAAACGGCAGGGAAGGCCGTCCAGGATCGCGCACCGGGAGCAAATGGCACAGGCCTCTGTGGACAGCACATAGGGCTGTGCGCCCTGGCTGCGGAGCAGCTGGGCCACCTGGTCGGTGAGGGCCTCGTGATCGCCCCGGGTAGCCAGCGTTTCCTGGAGATCGGAAATATCCGCTACCTCCGTGATGGAGGAGATAATCAGACATTTTTGGTAGCTCAGGCATTTCTGCCGGCAGCTTTCCACCGTGCCGACACCCGGGGGGCAGGCCCAGCTCTTGCCGTACATGGCGCATTCATGCTCGCAGATCCAGCGAACCCGGTGGGAGAATTCCAGCGCCCGGGGATCCACCCAGCCGTAGAGATACAGGGGCAGCTGATTCAGCTGTGCTTCCAGAAGTTCCATATCCATCATACCAGTTCCTCCAAAATCCGCTGACAGCCCTCCACCAGGTCCAGGTAGGTCTGCTGGAAATCTCCGGTATACCAGGGGTCTGCCACATCCCGGGGCAGCAGAGGCTGCCAGGAGCCTTGTACCTGGGGGAAGAGCCGCTGGAGATACCGGCCGTTGCTGGCATCCATATAGTAGATCCGCTGGAACCGGGTCAGATCCTCCCGGGTAATCTGCCGGGCACGGTGATCGCCCCAGGGGATGCCGTGGCTTTCCAGGGCCCGGCGGGCGGGGGGATAGATGGGATTGCCGATCTCCTCCCGGCTGACCGCCGCGGAGTCGATGTAAAACGCCTGGGAAAGCCCGGCCTTGCGGACCATTTCCTTGAAAATGTACTCTGCCATGGGACTGCGGCAGATATTGCCGTGGCAAATAAAAAGTACCTTTATCATCTCAATTTTAAACTCCTAATTAT
>CAYRYT010000120.1:0-1288 GCA_964428625.1 uncultured Oscillospiraceae bacterium
CGCTAAATCTGTTGATCGCACTTTCAGCGCTAGTGGACGTATTAGCAATAATAGGGCTTATTTCAAGCTTTAATGACAATTATAAAGTTATTTTTACGCACCAAAGCGTTATATATAATCAATTCAATAAATATCTATTAAAATTTCAATAAATTACATATCTAGAACGTTTCTGTTCAAATATTAATTAAACAAACAATTATTACTTATTAAATTATAAATAAAATTTTAAACTAAAAAGGAGAATAAAAATGAAAAATTTTTATAAAGTCTTGGAATCGAAGGTTTCAAGACTTAAAAGTAAAAAAATCCAAGGGGCAATTACGCCTCTTGGTGATTGGGGCAATGGGGCCCCATCTGGGGGATTAATCTCTCAGATAGCTGCCCCAATCAATAGAGCGGGGCAGTGGAAAATTATTGCCGGGTTACCTGGAACCGGCAAGAGTAGTCTACTCAGACAAGAGTATGACTATTTGGTGAAGCTATACGGCGTTAAGGGCGTAGCCGTATTAGCAGTTGGAGAACGCCCTGAAGAAATTTCCGACATCTGGAATGGTGTCGGAAAATTATACTCAATTACATCTTCGGATGGGTTGAGTGTTGATTTGCATAAGAAATTATGTAAATCAATATGGAGAATCACTGCTGACACTGAGGTGAAGGCGGTGGTAATTGATTCGTTGTCAGGGATGGCACGAATCATAAATACCTCCCCTACATTAAAG
This sequence comes from uncultured Oscillospiraceae bacterium, assembly GCA_964428625.1. Classification (GTDB taxonomy): domain Bacteria; phylum Bacillota; class Clostridia; order Oscillospirales; family Oscillospiraceae; genus Faecousia. The sequence goes on from CAYRYT010000120.1 coordinate 726, forward strand.
GGGGAAGGCTTTGAGTCAGGTGGTTTAAAACCATCTGTGCCTGAATACATAAATTACTATGTAATACAGGCGCTCAAATGCCGTCCTGTAGAGGGAGGCTTCGTAGAGGACAGGGTGATTGTATCATCTCTCCTCTACGGAGAGGACTCAAAGAAGAACAAAGTTCTATTTGAGTCATTACGGGCTTTCTGTGATAGCGAGGTTGTCCTTGACTACACGAAGGCTCGCCAAGGTCTATTTCCTGCAATAGATCTTGATAGAAGTTTTAGCAGGAAAGAAAATATCTTTTTAGGCGAGGGCGTGCTCTCGTCTTTAAAGGTATTAAGAGAGCTTGGAAAAGAGGACTTTTCTAAGCTAATAGAAGTAGTCCAATAAAAAATGCGACTTTTGTATATATTTATATATAGGAAAGTCGTATTTTATTGGATGAGAGACAGGAGAGTCGTGTTTTAGGATACGACTTTTCTGGTTAGGAGGTGGTTTTTACCATCTCTTTTTTTGCGCGTTGTAGTTACGGAATATTTGAGCTTTATTTGAGAAGTAAGCTCCGAAAAGTGCATCAG
>CAYRYT010000120.1:1388-4908 GCA_964428625.1 uncultured Oscillospiraceae bacterium
TTTCGAATTCGGCATCGACTTGAGCTTGTATTTCTTCTTGCGACATAGGTGAAGTATTTTCTTCGTATTGTGGTGTTACTGGATCTGTTATGGCGTCTGGATCTGGGACGATAGTGGGTTGTTGTTTAGCTATTTTTGCAGCTGCTTCTATTTTGTCCATTTCTTCTTTTGTTTTTTTCGTATAATATTTATCTTTCACGGCATCTTTCATTTTTATGCCGAATTTATTAAGGTATTGTGAAGCTTTATTAGGGGGTAGGGACTCTTGTATTTTATTGATAGCGTCCATGTTGTATGTTCCGTTTTCATTTAGAGGGGATGGCATAGAGTCTTCGAGTCGTTCCATTCTTTCTTTGTATGACATTTCTCTGACATGGGGTATATATTTTTTCTTAGGTTCATCTTTTTTATGCTCTGTATGGGCATCCACGAGCGTTTTAAGGGTATTATACTGGTCGGGTGCGAGTTTATTTTTGTAGTTATTGAGGTGAGCCATCAATTTATTTTTATCGTGTCCTTTGAGTATATCTTGTTCGAGTTTATCGAAGGTATTTTTTTGTTCTTGTGAAACTTTTTTATTTTCTAGGGTATTGAGGAACATGGTGGCTAGTGGAGAAGCTGCGGTTCCTAGGCCTAGTCCGATGAGGGTATCTCTGATGAGTATTTTTTTCTTATCGGGTTTTTGGAGTCCTTTTTTTGCGGCTTGTTTTTTTGCGTCGTTGTAGTCCCAATATCCGTAGGAGAGTCCTGCTAGAGCGCCCACACCTGCTCCGATTCCGAGATGTTTTGGGTTCAAATAAATAGAGAAATTCTCGCCCAACAGGCATTCATCGGTGGTGGGCTCGTCGAAACCTTGCCAAACGGGCGACAAGTAATCTGGCATTTTTCTATTCATGCGGTTTAATATTTTAAAACCCTTCTCGGATAATGGAGTCATGTTAACCTCTTGATTTAAACTTATCAAATATTTTAGTCAAATCTCGCATGATATGTTAAATCATCTCGACTCATGCATAACAAATCGAGATGATAACTTAAATCTCTCATGAAAACAACGCTCCAATGATAACAAAACATGAGCGCTCGCGCTTTCTTTTAAATTTAAAAACTCAGAAAAGAACGCTTCGCATGCAAAAGAAAGACCACATGAAAACAACGAAAACTCGCTAGAATAAACAAATCTCGCATGAAAAGAAAGTCTTTCATGATAACTTTTCTCCGGATTCCATGAATTTTTAAAGTCTTTTAAACTCTCTTTTTCCTCAGGAATCATTTAAAATCTCCTTTTAAAATACCTTTTAAACTCTTTCTTTCCCTCAGATCCTTCTAAAAAAGAGTTTAAAAGGTTCTGTTTAAAGTCTCCTTCACTCATGTCTGTAACAGTTACTTTAAACTTTTCAGTTAGTAAGTATTCCTTACATACTCCTCTTTACCCCGTTCCGTATCCTCGCACCTGTGCCAATAACAATGCCTAGACTCAACCAGAATCCTCACTTTCTAATTAAAATACTACTCTAATTAACTAATTTAAACTAATTTAATCTGAACTTATCTAAACTCAATATAAGATTTACTTAAACTTTATTTATTCTTAGTCGTTTTTAGTTATTTTTATTTAAAAACAAGAGATTTGATTATATCAGGATATAGTTATCCTATCCAATCCAATTTAATTATTCTAATCAATTATATGATACATGAGACAAAGCGTAATGCACGCTCTATGAGACTTGATTCAAACTTGCTGTAAAACCTTCTGAACTTAGTAAGCTTGTATTTGATATACGAAGCAAAGTAAACCGATACATTCAAGACAAAACCTTGTGACTTTAATTGATATAAAAACTTGTTGACGTTAGTATAAGTGCATTCTTCTTTAATCGATAAAAGCTCTCTATATCTCTTCTTCCAACTTCCATCCCTCGTCACTCTTATCAAATACCGCAAGTAATCCAAAGATAACCTCTCACCTAAATGAAAATCCATTACCTCTTGTAATTCCCTCGCTATCGCAGAGTCCTTCATCCCCTTGCAATCTTTCAAATAAGACTCGATAAATTCAACCCTGTGCTCGTTCTTACTCATCTGCCTAATAGTCCCACATATCTGTCCAAAGTGCTTCTTACCAGGCATAATGTCATCTAAAAACCTGCGCCAAATAAATGAATGCTTGAAAATAGAACGGGCTATCCTGTCTACCTCAGAACCCCTCAATTCCCCTTTGCCAAATCGTGTCTTGGGCGATAAATTAAATAAAAAGTCCCTCAAAGAATCAAATGTCTTAGTCTTCGAGTAAATACCCTTCAAATATAACATACAGTCACGAGAACCATTGCGAGCCTCCCGCCTTACAAAGAATTTCCTGTTACCCTTCTTGACATATTCAACTTCCTCTTCATACTTCTTGTCATCAAGAACATAACCACCATTGTCAAGTAAATAACCTCGCGGAATATGTAATTCATCTAACTTCTTGTCCAATTCCTCTAACGTCCACGTCTTCTCTGTTAATAAATACGAGTTGAATAACCTGTCATTAAATACATTCTTGCCAACTATCTTAGCACCATTCGTGTCTATACTATAACCCAAAGTCCTGTAATAATTGTATAACCGCTTGCAAACATTCTTGAACTTCTGATAATGCCTGTCGTTATTCTTATACACAGGATCAGTTAATCTTAGCATAGCCTGAAACTTCGTGTCCATGCCTAAATGACGCCTGATGTGCTTGTCGTCTATCTCTTTCGTAACAGCACCGTTAGATTCAACCCTCTTCAACGGATACCTGTCCATTACTATAACGTTAAATGGTATCGCAGCAGTGAACGCAGCCCTCAAATCACATAAATCGTCAAAGTCAAATGCTATATTCCTAAATACCAAAGAATCAGGATCGCCTATGTCAAATTTATGGTTGATAAACATATACCTGTCGTTGCGACACTCCTCTATAGGCTTAGCATATTCCTTCCCAACAGTCCAATACTTCGTCTTCGCAACCCGCTCCTTCTTGCCCTCAAAACTAAAATATGACTCTAAGACTTCTTTAGCCCTATCCTTGCCGTATTCTTTGCTCTCCCTGTGCAAGAAATCACGTAAAGATACAGGTAAAAACCTCCTGTTTAAATCCCTCTTGAAATGAACCGGATTGGCCTTGTATTCCTCTACTAACCACTCAAATTGGTTGTCTAAATAATATTGCAGTAACTGAGCACGAGCCCTAATATCAACATTAGTCTTGCCCTCTGTCTCTTGAATTATATGATCAACTACCCTGTAAACTTTATGTTCAATAGGCTCGTTCCTGCGCTTGCGCTTCGTTTTCTCTGAATGTAATGAGGCTGAATTACCTCGCTTGATAGTCCTCTTTATCCGCTCATGCTTGTAAGTGAGTTGCCTGGTGTTCTCTAACTGTATCCTTTGTTTCTGGGTTGTAGTTAGCATTACTACATCCTTTGTCCTTAATTTTTAATTTTTAATTATCCAAAAGTGTCCTCATTATATAAAGTCTGGGGAT
>CAYRYT010000121.1:0-4864 GCA_964428625.1 uncultured Oscillospiraceae bacterium
ATCCGACCTTCAATCCCCTCAGTCATGCTGTTCGCATGACAGCTCCCCTTAGTAAGGGGAGCCTTTTTCTGCGGGCCGATTAAGAATCGGCCCCTACCTGGGCTGGCGGAACTGACTGATATTTTACGGAATCCGGGCTTCAATCCCCTCAGTCGGCCTGTTCGGCCGACAGCTCCCCTTGCCAAGGGGAGCCTATTGCATAGAGAAAAGCACCCCGGTGGGGTGCTTTTTTTGATGGCATGGCTTATTCTTCTGTTTCCGCCGGTGCGACCAGCTCCGGGCCCAGATCCTGGGCCATCATGGCGTGGACCCGGTCTCCCACGGCGATGGCCGTCTGGCCCTTCAGCTCCTGGGCGGGGATGACCCCCACCAGATGGAGGTGGACATGGGTGGTTTTGAAACGGGCCATGTTGTGGAAGGCCTCCCGGGTGCCCCGGAGGGTGCAGACCACGATGGGCACCTCCGCCTTCTGGGGAATCTTGAACACACCGCCCCGGAAATGATGAAGCAGGCCGTCCTTGCTGGTGTAGCCCTCGGGGAAAACGGCGATGGAGGCCTTGTCCTCCTTGAGGATGCGGATGCACTTGAGGATGGTTTTTAGTGCCTCCCGGTCATTTTCCCGGTCGATGGGCTGGCACAGAACCTTGTGCATGATCTTGCCGATGATGAACATGGACTGGTTTTCCTTCTTGGAAATGAACGCCAGCTGGTTCCGGCGGAACACGCTCAGCAGCACCACCGGGTCCATCAGGCCCAGATGGTTGCACACCAGCACAAACCGGCCATCCCCGGGGAGCTGCTCCTGGCCCTGGGTATGGATCTTGACCCGAACTACGGGGAGAATGGCATCCACCACGAAGGATATCAGCCACCGGTAGAAGGGGCTGTCCTCCTCCTGGGGCTTGTCCAGATCAATGACGGCGCAGCAGGCGCAGACGAACAGAAACAGCAGGGCAAAGATCCCGGCAAAGCAACCCAAAAAACCAAGGGGCAGCGCCCAGAGCCAGGCCAGTCCACCAAAGCAACCGCAGACCAGGCAGGTCACCAGGGATGCGGCCAGGGAGACAAGGGCGATTCCACTGTAAACCATACAGATTCCTCCTAAATTCGATACTATTTTTTTATTATACTCCGGAAGCCGGAAAGAAACAAGGTTTATTTTTCAAAAGGCTGGAAATTGGGCCTGGGGACTGGTATAATAAAGGAAAATACCCAAAATGGGAGGATACCCAATGAACTGGAAAACAAAAGCGAATGCCCTGACCTGGCTGCCCCTGGGGCTGGGCGGGCTGGCCCTGGCCCTGGTGCGGTTCCTGGTGGCGACCCGGGACGGCGACGCACTGTATGCCCGGAGTCATCCGGCCTATCTCCTGCTGTGGCTCCTGACGATCCTGGCCCTGGGGGGGCTGGGGTACCTGAGCCAGACCACTCCGGGAAAGCTCCGCTACGAGCGGCTCTTCCCCCCTTCCCTGCCGGCGGCGGTGGCCATGGCCCTGGCGGCCTGCTGCCTGCTGATCAACGGCGTGGGGGAATTTCTGGCGGCGGAGGATTGGATGAGTACCCTTAGCGCCTGCTGGGGCATTCTCACCGCACCCGTGCTGGGTCTGTTGGCCTGGCTGCGTTACCAGGGGCGTAAGCCCCATCTCCTCCTGGGTGTGTTCCTGACCACCTATTTCATGGCACATTTGCTTCTGGCCCAGTACCGGCTGTGGTGTGCCGAGTCTCAGCTCGTCGCCTATGCCTTCCCCCTCCTGGGGGCAGTGTTTTCCCTCCTGGCCTGCTATGAGCGGACGGCCTTCCTGGTGAATCTTGGGAGCCGCCCCCGGTTCCTGCTGCTCAACCGGTGGGCTGCCTTCTTCTGCCTGGCGGCCATCCCCGTTTCCGGCCAGAAGTTCTTCTATCTGGGCCTGGCGGCTTGGATGGGAGCGGATCTGTGCGCGCTGCGTCCGGTTCGCCGCCGGGAGCGGAAGGGAGAGGGGGAAACACCGTGACCCTGCCGGAATCGGTTCGGGGCTGTATCCGTGCCTTGGAGGAGGCGGGCTATGTCTGCTACTGCGTGGGGGGCTGCGTCCGGGATGCCTGCCTGGGGCTGGAGCCCCAGGATTATGACCTGTGTACCGATGCCCCGCCGGAGGCGATCCAGGCGGTATTCCGGGATCGGAAGCTGGTGCTGGCGGGAATCCGCCATGGCACCGTGGGTGTGGTTTGGGAGGATCAGCTCCTGGAGATCACAACCTTCCGGGCGGAGGGCACCTATGCCGACGGCCGCCATCCCAATTGGGTCAGTTTTGTGTCGGATCTGAATCAGGATCTGGCCCGCCGGGATTTCACCATCAATGCCATGGCCTATGCCCCCGGCCGGGGCCTGCAGGATCCTTTTGGGGGTCGCCGGGATCTGGACGAAAGGATCCTGCGCACCGTGGGAGATCCCCAGCAGCGCTTTTCGGAGGATGCTCTGCGGATCCTCCGGGGTGTGCGCTTTGCCGTGCGCTTCCGCCTGACCGTGGAGCCTGAGACCCGGGCAGCCATGTTCCGCCAGACTCCCGCTCTGGATGCCCTGGCCCGGGAGCGGGTCTTTGGGGAGATGCAGAAGCTCCTGCTCCGGGTGACGGCGGCGGATCTGCTGGAATTCGCCCCGGTGATCACCCGGGCGGTGCCGGAGCTGGCACCTACCCTGGGCTTTGACCAGCGGAACCATCACCACGCCTACGATGTCTATACCCACATCGCCCATGTGACGGCAGGTGTCCCCGGGGATCCGGTGCTGCGCTGGGCGGCCCTGCTCCATGATGTGGGGAAGGTGACGGTGTTCACCCTGGACGAAATGGGGGAGGGGCATTTTAAGGGTCATGCCAAGGCCAGCGCTGACCTTGCCCGCCAGGCCCTCACCCGGCTCAAGGCCCCAACGGAGCTGCGGGAGTCGGTGGTTCGGCTGGTGGAGCTGCATATGACGAAAATCGTCCCGACCAAGCCCGTGGTGAAGCGCTGGCTGGGGAAGCTGGGGCCGGTGGAGTTGGACCGGCTGCTCACCCTCCAGGCGGCGGACATGGGAGGTAAGGGGAAGGATAATTCCAAAGAAATGGCCCAAATCGAGGAAATTCGGGAATTGATCCGGGAAATTCGGGGGGAAAATGCCTGCTTTTCCCTGAAAGACCTGGCCCTGAAGGGGCAGGATATTCTGGCGCTGGGCTACCGTGGCCCCCAGGTGGGAGCGGTGCTCCGGGATCTGCTGGCGGCGGTGATGGACGAGCGGGTGGAGAATACCTCCCAGGCCCTGTTGGCATATTTGCACCGCCAAAACCTCCCTCGGTAGGAAAGGTCGCACCGGCCAAAGCCTCCCCCCCTGGTAAGGAGTAGGATGGTCGCACAGTCAATGCCTCCCCCTGGTAGGGGTGTAGGAAAGTCGCACCAGCTAATGCCTCCCCCTGGTAGGGGGAGGTGGCAAAAATCTCTGATTTTTGACGGAGGGGGTTGAAGGTTCCGATATCTCCAGCAGTCAGATGGATGCGATGCACCCTGTAGGGGCCGATTCCTAATTGGCCCCTACCTGGACCTGGCGGAATTGTCCGGCATTTCCCGGAATCCGGGCCTCAATCCCCTAAGTCGGCCTGTTCGGCCGACAGCTCCCCTTGCTAAGGGGAGCCTTTAGACGGAGCATTTCCTTGCCAAGGGGAGCCTTTTATGAAAACGGGAAAAGCGCCTGATTCCATTGGGAAATCAGGCGCTTTTGAATCAATCGATGGCGTAGTAGCCTGCCTGGAGCAGGCGGGTCAGGGCGGTATTGGCCTCCTCGTCGGAGAACAGATCCGTGAACCGCTTGTCCACGGCCAGAGCCTCCAGGGTCAGCTCCAGGTGACCCTTGTCTGCCAGGATGGAGAAGCCGTCGCTCTCCCGATGGCCGTCGAGGCACCGATGGGCGGTCTTGACCGCATCCCCGTCCTCCACGGGGCGCATCCGCACGCCCATGCGCTGGGCGGTCTCCCGGGCAGCAGCCCAGGCGGCGATGAACCGTTCCTCCATGGTCAGCCCTCCAGAATGATGGGGCCACGACCGGCCAGAAGACTCTGGCGGATGTTTTCTGCTGCGGCATCGGGGGTCAGGGTGACCTGCTGGCCGGTGCGCATATCCTTCACGGAGCACAGGCCCTGGCTGATTTCGTCCTCACCCAGGAGCACGGCGAAGGGCACGCCGGTCTTGTTGGCATAGGCCATCTTCTGCTTGAACTTCTTCTGCTCGCCATAGAGCTGAATCCGCAGTCCGGCGCTGCGCAGGGACTCGGCCAGGGCGATGGCCGGGGCGGGATCGGCGGTCATGGGCAGCACCAGGGCATCGGCAGCGGCGCTGGGCAGCTCGGGATTCAGCAGACCCTGCTCGTCCAGCACATAGAACAGCCGGGTCAGGCCGATGGAAATGCCCACACCGGGGAGGGGCTTGTCGATGTAATATCCCGCCAGATTGTCATACCGGCCGCCGGAGCAGACGGAACCGATCTCCGGGTGATCCAGCAGGGTGGTCTCGTAAACGGTGCCGGTGTAGTAGTCCAGACCCCTTGCGATGGTTAGATCCACGGCAAAGTTCGCTTCCGGCACGCCGAAAGCAGCCAAATTCACCGTCACAGCCTTCAGTTCTTCCAGACCCTGATCGAACAGCTCGTTCTTTCCGGCGTAGCCTTCCAGAGCGGCAAGGACTTGGGCGTTGGAGCCGGTGATGGCGATGAACTTCAAAATCTCGTCTGCCTGGTCACCGGTCAGGCCACAGTCATCCAGCAGGATCATCTTGACCTTGTCCGGGCCGATCTTATCCAGCTTATCCACGGTGCGCATGATGTCGCCGCTCTTTTCGGACAGCTCCAGCATGGCGTAGA
>CAYRYT010000122.1:0-4649 GCA_964428625.1 uncultured Oscillospiraceae bacterium
GCCGATTCTTAATCGGCCCGTCGCGGCCAGGGGCCGCGCCTTTGCAAATATCCAACCTTCAATCCCCTCAGTCGGCCTGCTCGGCCGACAGCTCCCCTTGCCAAGGGGAGCCTTTGTTATCTGCATTTCCGGTTCGGCGGGGGCGCTCAGGGGGAATTACCTTGCGGGCCGATTAAGAATCGGCCCCTACCTGGGCCTGGTGGAGCCGACCTGCTTTTCCAGGAATCTAGGCCTCAATCCCCTCAGTCATGCTTCGCATGACAGCTCCCCTTACTAATGGGAGCCTTGGGGGTAGTGCATCCTCTTGCCAAGGGGAGCCTTTCAAACAGAAAGCTCCCCGGGTCTCGGGGAGCTTTTTAAGTCCATTTGTCCTATTCAATCATAGACAAACATGAGGTTCAGATCCACATTTCCGGCAATGCCCGGGACCTGGCCGGTGGCAGTATACTGCCAGAAATCCACCTGATGGGGATAGTCCATAGGGCTGTCGTGGAGGGCCAGCCAGAACCGATAGTCCTGCAGCTGCTCCAGGTGGAGCAGATCCCGGCCCTGGTAATAGTTGAAATAGAGCATAGGCTCCTGCCCCGCCTGCGCCACCCGCTGGCAGAAGGCCAGGGTGATGGCCGTCAGCCCATCGGCATCCATTTGGGCCGTGCGGGCCTCTGCGCTGACATACTCCCAGTCAAAGACCACGGGCAGCTCCAGCTCCCAGTTTCGGATGGCATCCAGGGTGAACTCCGCCTCCTCCACCGCTTCCTCCGGGGTGATGGCCTGGGAGAAGAAGTACACACCGATTTGCAGCCCCGCAGCCCGGGCGCCGTCATAATGGGCCTGAGCCAGCTGGTCAGCGTTGACCCGGCCGGACTCGGATCCCCGCCAGCCCACCCGGATAATGGCATACTCCACACCGGCGGCCTTCACGGCCTCCCAGTCCACATCCTGCTGAAACTCGGACACATCAATACCCAGGATGGACTTTCCCCCGGTGCAGGTGAGATAATCCCCCGCATAGGCAAAATCCGTGGGGGTATAGGGATTCTCCACCAGGGGCGGATAGCACCGCTCATCGCCGGGCTCCGGGGCCTGGGTCTCGGGGGCCAGCAGGATCACAAAGGCCAGGATCAGGGCAACGGCCAGGCCCAACAGCCGGGCGCCCCGGCTGATTTTCTCTTTTTGAGGGGTAGTCATAGGTGCCTCCTTTGGTCAGATGGGCCTATTATACCATGAATGCGCCTCCGGCGCAAGCATTCCCAACCCCGGCAAAAAAGCAGCGCCCCTTTGGAACGGGCGCTGCTTTTGGATTCAGTTCTTTTCCACAAGCTGGCGGATGCCGGCAGCAACGGGGCAGCTTGCCTCATAGGGGCAGGTGCCATAGTCGCAGTCTGCCTCCACCCGGCTCCCCGGTCCCAGAAGCACTTCCACCATCCGGACCTGGTCCAGATTCCGGCAGTAGCCGGAGAGGAATTCCTCCCGCTCCATCAGCCCTCCACCTCCACGATGCAGAAGCCCATGGGGCTCAGGCTCAGCCAATCCGGGGACACGGTACACAGGCTGTGGCCCAGGAGCAGGCGACCCTTCACCGGGATTTCCCAATCGTCCCGGCTTCGGTTGACATAAATTCGAAGTTGTTTCCCCTCGTAGCTCCGCTGGTAGCCCAGCCGCCGGTCGGAAGCGTGGAAGAAGGAAATATCACCCCGCTGGAGAACGGGATTCTGGCGGTGGAGCTGACCCAGGCGGCGGAAATGATCCAGCAGGTGCTGATCCTCCCGGCCCCAGGGGTAGGTGCGGCGGTTGAAGGGATCCTTATAGCCCTCCATGCCCACCTCGTCGCCGTAGTACAGGCTGGGGCTGCCCGGCAGGGTGTACTGAAGGAAGGAGGCCATTTGCAGCCGCTCCTGGGCCAAATCATAGTCATTCCGGCCCAGGCTCCGCCGGGCCATATCCTCCCGGCTCCCCTCGAAATTATCCACCAGAGCGGTGAGGATCCGGGGGGTATCGTGGCTGCCCAGAAGGTTCATATTACAGGCCAGAACCTGGGGCGGATAATTCTCGGCAATGGTCATAATGGCATCCCGGAAATTACAGCCGTCGTCGTGGCCCTGGGTGAAGTTCAAAATGGCGGTGCGGAAGGGGTAGTTCATGCACGAATCCAGCACCCCGTCCACAAAATACCGTTTCCGGGCCCCATAGGCCACCTTGTTGGAGGCATCCTCCCACACCTCGCCCATGAGCAGGGTATCGGGGCGGAGCTTGCGGATATGGGTCTTCAGGATGGCCACGAATTCGTTGGGCAGCTCATCCACCACATCCAGGCGGAAGCCGTCGGCACCGGCACCCAGCCAGTGGGCCACCACGGAATCCGGGTCGGTGATGATATAGCGGATGAAGGCGGGATCCATTTTGTTCACCGTAGGCAGGGTATCGAAATTCCACCAGGAGCTGTAGTTATCCGGCCACTGATGGAAGGTGTACCAGCTGCGGAAGGGGGAATCGGGATCGCAATAGGCACCCTTGCCCCCGAAATGGCGGTATTTGTCGAAGTACAGGGAGTCCGCTCCCGTATGGGAGTAGACACCGTCCAGGATCACCCGGATACCCCGCTTATGCGCGGCATCGCACATGGCCCGGAAATCCTCCATAGTGCCCAGCATGGGATCCGGGGTCTTATAGTCCCCGGTGTCGTAGCGGTGGGAGGAGAAGCTCTTGCCAATGGGGTTGAGGTAGAGCATGGTGGTGCCCAGGGAGGCGATATAGTCCATCTTCTCCGTAATGCCCTTGAAGTTCCCGCCGAAGAAATCGTTGTTGAGGATGTGCCCTTCGGCATTGGTCTCCCATTCCACCTCATCATCCCAGTGCCGGTGGAGGGTATAGGGCTCCAGCTTCCCGGAAAGATCCACCCGTCCGGCCTTGCGGAACCGATCGGGGAAAATCTGATAGATCAGGCCGCCCTTGGCCCAGTCCGGGGTGGTGAAGTCCGCGGGAACACAGCTGACCTGCCAGCAGTCCCCGGCTTCCATATTGGTGTCGTTACCATACTTGAACAGGCGGAAGCCGCCGGTCCGGGTGGTGATATAGAAATAGTAGAAGTACAGGCCCTGCCAGGGCAGGTCGAACTTACCCTGGAAAATCTCGTAAGCGCCGTGCTTCATTTGGTAATCCAGCAGGCAGGTCTTGGCGTGGCTGCCGTCCTCGTAATTGAAAATACACTCGACCTTAGTGGTCTGCACCGAGGCGGGAATATGGATGTGCAGCGTGCAGCTCTGGCCCGGTGTCAGGGTGCCAAAGGGATCCTTATAGATCAGCTGTTTGCTGTCGAACAGAATGCGCATAACTCTCTCCTGAACATGAATAAGGGTTGGAGACACAGTCTCGATACTATTATACATCAATTTTTCCGGAATGGAAAGACCTCCTATAAAAAAAGATGGATAACCTTTGACATTCCACCCAGTTCTGGCTATAATAAAAGAAAAACAAAAGGAGAATTCCCATGCATCTGGATCACGATCATGTTTCCGGTCATTCCCATGACCATACCCATTCTCATACCCACGCCCACACCCACGACGGTGTGACCCACACCCACGAGCATACCCATGCCCACGAGCATGACCACACCCATCCCCACGACCACGATCACCTCCACGGCGAGGGTGCGGAGCATACCCACAGCCACGATTGCGGCGGCCAGTGCCACAGCTGCGAAAGCCACTGCGACCACACCCCCATGGAGGAGCTCACCGCCCTGATGAAGTATATGGTGGGCCACAACGCCGCCCACGCCAAGGAGCTGGCGGATCTGGCCGCCCAGCTGGAGAAGATCGGCAACCACACCGCCTACGAGCAGGTTATGGCCGCCGTCTCCGACTTTGAGAAGGGCAATCTGCGCCTGAGCGTGGTGCTGTCCAGCCTGGATGTGAAGTAAGGAGGAGCCTATGTGCCTGTCCACAGTTTATAAGAACACCATGGAGCCGGAAACGGTGGTCATGCGCAATGTCATGCGCATCGAGTGCAAGGACGGCTGCGTGATTCTGACGGATCTCATGGAGCGTACCATGGCCATCGAGGGAACCCTCACCTGCGCCAACCTGGTGGATGGCTTCGTCATCGTCCAGGAATCTAAAACCTGAGAACCAGCCGGTATGGAAAGCCATACCGGCTGGTTTTTTCAGGAAAAAGGCTCTCACTGGCAAAAGAGGCTCCCCTTAGTAAGGGGAGCTGTCATGCGAAGCATGACTGAGGGGATTGAAGCCCGGATTCCACAAAATGTCGCCTGGTTCCACCAGGCCCAGGTAGGGGCCGATTCTTAATCGGCCCGAAAGGGAACGACCCCCGAGTGCCCCCGCCGAACCGGAAAGGGTGGTAACGAAGGCTCCCCTTGGTAAGGGGAGCTGTCGGCCACCAGGCCGACTGAGGGGATTGAAGTTACCAACTACCGCAGTAGCTCCGACCCTCCACCCCCTCCGGCAAAAATCAGAGATTTTTGCCACCTCCCCCTACCAGGGGGAGGCTTGAGCTGGGTCAATGCCCCTACCGGTGGAGGCTTTGGATGGGATAAGCATAAAAAAAGAGAGCAGCGTTTGCTACTCTCTTTATGGGGTGGGTAATGGGACTCGAACCCACAACGCCCGGAACCACAATCCGGTGCT
>CAYRYT010000123.1:0-4620 GCA_964428625.1 uncultured Oscillospiraceae bacterium
GCCGAAAGGCGGGGGATGCTTTGCGCCCTTTTGGGGGTGTGTTTTCATAACAAAAGGGGCAGCGATTGAGGCCGAAATCCATGTAACTGTTCCGTACAGCTTACTCTCCAAGTAGGGATTCCGACATCCATTTTGATACTATGCGTATCGAAGCGGGTGTCCGGTTTCTTGTTGACCTCCCGCCGCAGAGCGGGGCGAACCGTTTTCAAATGGGCGCTGAGCCCCCTTTTTTGTCGGCAGCAGGACAGCCAAAATAATCTTCAGCCCCAAATCTTTATCCGGCATACGGTTGCATTTTGGGTAGGGATATGCTATAATCTATGTCGAAATTAAATGGTATTCACCTTCCTCATCTCAACATCGCATGATGGATACAAGAGGAGGTCTTTTCTCTTTTTATAACTTGTACGACATTCTATTGATCGGAGGGATTTTTCCTGTGAAACCCACAATTATGACGGGAGTAGAAAAGTACAGCCGGCGAAGCCGTCGCCGTCGGATCTGGAACAGAATTGTTGGCATACTTGCGTGTATCGTTGTGTTCGTCACCACCTACGCCATGATCCTGCCGGTCCTGACCCTGGAAGCTGCCTGTCCCCTGGCGGAACACACCCATGACGACAGTTGCTACCGCCGTGCCCCCGTCCATCCCCTGAACTGTCAGGCCCAGGCCCATGTTCACACGGACGCGTGTCTACGGGGGGGGGGGCAGCTCTTGCGGTTTGGCGGACTTCCTGGTTCATACCCACACGGACAGCTGTTATGAAAACGGATCCCTGGTCTGTCCCCTGCCCCAGATCCTGGCCCACACCCATAGCGATGCCTGCTATGCGACCACCGAGGCCGGAACTGTGCTGGTGTGCCAGGAGCCGGAGATTATCCTCCATACCCACCAGCCCTGGGAAAGCGAGGAGAATCCCGGCTGCTACCAGCGTCAGATTCTTCAAACGGAGACGGAAACAGAGGAAACATTCACCCTGGTTTGTGGGCTGCCCCAGGTAACGGAGCATATTCATGACGATACCTGCATTGCTACCGGCGAGGAGCGGGTGCTGACCTGCACCATCCCGGAGCATACCCACGACGATGCCTGTGCCGCTGCCGCATCTCAGGCCCAGATCGATGGGGTCATCGCCGCCATCGGGGCGCTGCCCACCGGCGAAACCCTGGACGAGGAGCTGGCGGCTCTGGGCGATGATGAAACGGCCATTGCCGAATGGTATGCCCGCCGCAGCGGGGAATTCCGGGAGGTTCTGTCCGCATACGAAGCCCTAACCGAAGAACAGCAGGCCCAGGTCACCAACCGGGATACCCTGCTGGCCTTGCGGGAGATGTGGGAGTCAGGCGGATCCCAGACCCTGATGATCTCCGGCAAAACCGTGACCTACCAGATAAAAGATGGCTCCACCTGGAAGACCATTGGCACCTCTGCCTACAAAACGGGCACGGTCGACGGTCAGACCCGTGCCTATATCGATGCCGCCACGGCGGAGAGCTTCTTCGGGCTCTATGGATATCAGGCGTCGGAGGGCGCCAATGGACTGGAATACGGCTATAACGATCTGTATGAAATCTATTTCGTCCATCGAGATGATAAAACCTATACGAAGACGGAATATTGTATCGATATTCCCAATGGGATGGTCAAAGAAAATGCCATCCTGCGCCTTTGGAAGGCGAAACACTCCAACGCACAGCGCTTCCGCATTTGGGAGCTGGACGGCAACTCCGTCATCACGCCCCTTGGGAACAATTCCCTCTTCCTGCATCTGTGCAACGACAGTACTGCAAATCATACAAACATCGACCTCAGTACGGAAAACGGCAGCACAAGCCAGTGGGTTATCACCACAGACCAAACCGGCAACAGTACCTTCCGTTCCGCGAATACGGCCAACTGCCTGATCGACGTGCCTGACGGCGAATATGCAAATAACCCGAACCTGCAGGCCTATAACGGCGGAACCCAGGTCACCTGGAAGCTGGTTCCCTGCGACGATGTGAAGACACCTGCAACGGCGGAGTTGGAGGCAGACGGAACCTGCAAGATCGGCCTGACAGAGGAAAGCAACGGCAGCATCATCCTGCGCTATACCCCCACCAGGATGTCCGGTGCCCTGGAAACCATTTCCGGCGCAAATACCAGAGACTTCATCGAGGTCAATCTCTACAACTACAATGATAAGATCAACACCCCCTGGAACCAGAACCAGAACTACCCCGGCTTCCAGCAGGACAACGGTACCAAAGAAGTTACCGACCTCGGCCTCTACAGCTTCAACTTCGGCAACAACATTACCGCTGACCTGGCCGCGGGAAACAGTAAGGTAACCAATAAGGGTGGTTTGATCAACAAAACCGTCAATAAAGCTAACACCCCCATCTCCGGCGCAATAAAAACTACGCTGGGAGCGGACGGATACCCCGCTCTGGCGAACGGAACCAGTTTAAAATACTTATTCTCCAACAGTGATTACTCGAAGAAGCAGAATACGCAAAGTATCAATGGCCTGTTCCTGTACAACGATGTCACCGGTGCCTATACCTTCAACAGCCGAAATAACCATGCCCAGTTTAACAGCAATGATGATACCTTCACCCTGTACCGCCAGGTGATCTCGTCCAACTTCCTGATGTATCCCTTCGGCAACTTCCTGCCCTTTAACGACATCACCAAGGCAACCCAAGCCAGCACCATCAACCGGCAGACCTTCCTGGACACCATCACCCGGGCCAAAAACAAGAGCGGAGACATGTACACCACCCTGGCAACCGCCCTGACCGGCTTTAATCGTTTGATGGAAGAAGACTATGGAAGTAGCTGGACTGGTGTGAATGCCATCAACACCTATTTTGCTAAGGCCGATATTCCAAATACCTTTACCACGCAGGATCTGGCCAATGTCTACTCCATCAATTATGATGACCCCACGGATTTCTTCTTCGGCATGGAGATGAAGATGCGCTTCATGCAGCCCAAGGATGGCCTGACGGGTAAGGACGGTCAGCAGCCCATGGTGTTCTACTTCACCGGCGACGATGATGTGTGGGTCTACCTGGACGGTGTTCTGTTCCTGGACCTCAGCGGCATCCACCGTCATGTGGGCGGCGAAATCGACTTTGTCAACGGCCTGGTCAAGTATTATTCCCTGGATGTCAGCACCGGCGATGTCAGCGATGTACCCTACGAGACGGTGACCTTTGCGGAAATTCTGGAAACCAACGCGGGACTTAACGACAAGGGAACCTTCGAGGACTACTCCACCCACACCCTGAATTTCTACTACATGGAGCGTGGCGCCGGTTCCGGTGTCTGCCGCATGAACTTCAATTTCCCGCTGATGCGCCAGAATATGATCACCGTGACCAAGGAGCTGTCCGTGGATGACGGAGATGTGGCAGAAATTCTGGGAAAAAAGGATTTCAAATTCCAGATTTTGCAGGACGACAAAAAGAACCTCTTTATTGCACCCGGGAGGGAATATGATATCCTGAACTTCGACAAGGAAGTGATCAGCACAGGGAAAGTGGATGCAAACGGCATTTTCACTCTGAAGCCCGGCCAGGTAGCCCGGTTCACGGATATTCCGGAGAATGCAAGCAAATACATTGTCCGGGAGCTGCTGGATCCGACGGAATTTGGCCAGTATGGCACGATTCAGGTGAATGGCACCAGCGTAACCAGCAATGACGATGTAACCGTTGGCTCTCAGTCCTTTAGGGGATTGGATAGCCCTATCACGGATGTGTCCGATGGCAGTACGGTCTTCCGATTCAACAATCAGGTCACCACCAGCAAGCTGGGTTCCCTCGCCATTACAAAGGTGCTGGAATCCGATTCGGATTCCCTGGCATCCGGGCCCTTCACCTTCCATGTGACCCTGAATGGGACGGATTTGCCGGTGGGGACGGCCTATACCGTAAACGGAATTGCCAAAACCGTGACTGAGGCAGGAATAATTTCCCTGGCTTCCGGCCAGACCGCCACCATTTCCCGCATTCTGGTGGGAACGGAATTCACGGTGACGGAGGGATCTGCCCCCGGCTATGTGGTCAGCTACTATGTGGATGACCAGCCCCAGACGACGCAAGCCACAGGTACGATTGCCCTGGGCACAACGGTTCAGGCGAAGATCGTCAACCGGCCCAAGAGCATCTCCCTGGAAATCCCCCTGGAGAAAACCCTCATGGCCCCGGATGGTGAAGCTCACACCTACACCTTCCGCCTGGAGGAAGTGACGGGCATAACCGACACTGCCCCGGTTGATCCGTCTTTCCGGCAGGAAATTTCCCTGACGGTAGACCCGGATCAGGCACAGGGTGCCTTCCACCTGGAATATGCCGAACTGAGCTTTGCCGCCCTGCCGGTGACAAAATACTACACGATTACCGAGGTCATTCCCGAAACCGGTGATTTGCAGACCATTTATGACCAGCGAGTCTATGTGGTGCAGGTCACGCTCACCAAGGGCGACACCGGATTGCAGGCATCGGTCACCTATCTCCAGGATGGCCAGAGTTGCGACGGGATCCGGTTCACAAACTGGATCGCCCGCTATGAGCTTCCCAATACCGGCGGAAGCGGGACCCATTTGTATACCGCAGTGGGCTTGGTGCTGA
>CAYRYT010000124.1:0-4614 GCA_964428625.1 uncultured Oscillospiraceae bacterium
CTGGAAATTGGGGATGTTGTCGAAATCCAGCTCCTCCAGCATCCCTTCCGATGCCAGGCGGGCGATCATATAGTCCGAGGGGATGATCACATCAATGGTCACGCCACCGGTTTTCAGCTTGTCGTAAAGCTCTTCGTTGGAGGCGTAATTGATGTAATTGACATGGATATTGGGGTATTTCTCCTCAAACGCGGCGATGATATCCAGGGTTCCGTCACTGCCGTCGGCAATGTTCTGGCCCCAGTTATACACATTGAGCTTGATTTGCTCCCCGGTGCGGCTGCCGATAAGGGCACCCAGACCAAAGACCAGGGCGACCGCCGCGGCAATGGCCAGGCCCCGCTTGAAATACCGCATGGCCCGGGAGTCCTCCGCCGCCCGGCGGGTGGACTTGTGCCGCTCGGAGCGCAGCTGCATCAGATTCATGGCCACCATCAGCACCAAAATCAGAAGGAACAGCAGGGTGAACATGGCATAGATCTTGGGCTGAATGGGCTTTTTCGTCTCGGAATAGATCTTCACCGGCAGGGTGATAAAATCGGAACCGGTGACGAAATAGCTGATGACAAAGTCATCCAGGCTCATGGTGAAGGCCATGATGGCACCGGTGATGATGCCGGGCATGATCTCGTGGATGGTCACCTTGAAGAAGGCCTGGACCGGGGTGCAGCCCAGGTCCATGGCGGCGTTGGTCAGGGAGGAATCCATCTGCTTGAGCTTGGGCATGACATTGAGAACCACATAGGGCAGGTCAAAAGTCACATGGGCAATGAGCAGCGTCCAGAAGCTCAGACTTTCCTTTTGCCCCAGCAGATTGCTGCCCACAAAGACGAACAGCAGCGACAGGGACACACCGGTGACGATATCCGGATTGGTCATGGGGATATTGGTCAGCGCCATCACGGCGTTGCGCAGCCTGGGATTCATCCGGTTGATGCCCACGGCGGCAAAGGTGCCAAAGACCGTGGCGATGAGGGTCGCCAGGATGGACACCAGCAGAGAATTGCCCAGCAGGCCCAGGAGATTCCGGTCCTGGAACAGCTCCTCATACCGGCCCAGGGTGAAGCCCTGGAAATCCGTCAGGCTCTTGCCGGTGTTGAAGGAGCCGACGATGAGCATGGCCATGGGGATATACAGGAAGATGAAAATCAGGATGGTGAGGATTCGGTTGGTTCTTTTCATGCAATGACACCTCCCTCATCCTCGTCGCTGAAGCGGTTGAGAATGCCGGTGCAAACGAACACCAGGATCATCAGCACCAAGCTCAGGGCAGCGCCCAGATTGTCATTGTTGCCCTGCTTGAACATCCGCTCGATGACATCGCCAATGAGCACCGTTCCGGCGGAGCCCAGCTTCTGGGAAATGTAGAAGGTGGACACCGCGGGAACAAAGACCATGGTCATGCCGGAGATAATGCCCGGCACGGACAGGGGCAGGATCACCCGCAGGAACACCTGCAGGCCGTTGCACCCCAGATCCTCCGCCGCTTCCACCAGCCGGTGGTCGATCTTGACGATGGTGGAGTACAGGGGCAGGATCATATAGGGCAGATAGTTATACACCATGCCCAGCACCACGGACCCGGAGGTACCGATGAGCTTCACCGGGCCGAGGCCCAGCTTCCCCAGAAGGGTATTGATGACACCCGTATCCTCCAGCACGCCCACCCAGGCCAGGGTCCGCAGCAGAAAGCTCATGCACATGGGCAGCATCACCAGCATATACAGCAGCTTCTGGGCCACGGGGCCACGGTGGGCGATATAGTAGGCCATGGGATAGCCCAGCAGCAGGCAGATGAAGGAGGAGATCAGGCTGTACAGCACCGACTGCCACAGCACGGGCATGTACAGGCTCAGGCCCTGGATGTTCACCAGGGACAGTTCCCCGGTTGCCGGGTCTGTCAGGGCATAGTAGGCCACCACGCCCAGGGGAATCAGGGTGAACACCACCATCCACAGGATGTAGGGGGCGCTGAGCAGAATGGACTTAGTCTTCTTCATTCTCGGCATCCTCCGTCAGCTCGTCGTACTCGGCAGAGTAGGAGCTGTAGTCGCCAAAGAGTCCGGAATACTCGCTCTTGTGCATAATGTGAATATCCTCCGGATTGAGCCGGATGCCGATGGTGGCACCCACACCATGGAAATCCGTGGTCTGGATCAGCCACTTGAAGCCCCGGAAATCCACGATGATATCGTAGTTCAGGCCCTTGAAGGTCACGGAGGTGACCACACCGATGAGGTGGCCCTGGGGCGGCGGCACAATGTCGATATCCTCGGGGCGGATGACCACATCCACAGGCTCGTTCTTCTCGAAGCCCTTGTCCACGCACTGGAAAATCCGACCGAAGAATTTTACCCGGTAATCCTCCAGCATCACGCCGTCGAGAATGTTACTCTCGCCGATGAAGTCCGCCACGAAGGCGTTCTTCGGCTCGTTATAGATATCCTCAGGCTTGCCGATCTGCTGGATGCGGCCCTTATCCATGACCACCACGGTGTCGGACATACTCAGGGCTTCCTCCTGGTCGTGGGTCACATAGATGAAGGTGATGCCCATGGCCTGCTGGATCCGCTTCAGCTCGTTCTGCATATCCTTGCGCAGGCGCAGATCCAGAGCTGCCAGGGGTTCATCCAGCAGCAGCACCTTGGGCCGATTGACCAGCGCCCGGGCGATGGCCACCCGCTGCTGCTGTCCACCGGAGAGATTGTCCACCCGCCGGTTCTCATAGCCCCGCAGGCCCACGATGCCCAGCATTTCATGGACACGCTCGTGGATCTCTGCCTTGGGCAGCTTGGCCACCTGGAGGCCGAAGGCGATGTTGTCGTAGACATCCAGGTGGGGGAACAGGGCGTAACGCTGGAACACGGTGTTGATCTGCCGCTGATAGGGCGGCACATCGTTGATCACCTTGCCGTCGAAAATGACGGTGCCGTCGGTGGGCTTGAGGAAGCCGCCGATGATGCGCAGCGTGGTGGATTTTCCGCAGCCGGAAGGCCCCAGCAGCGTGAGGAATTCATGATCGTTGATATAGAGATTAATGGCGTCTAGAATACGCTCCCCGTCGAACTCCATGGTAAGATCCCGGAGCCTGATGAGTTCTTTGGACATTATCCTCCCCCGTTTCTTTCTTTTCTCATGTCAAACTTATGACAACTATAAATATAACTTAAATTTCCCGGATGTCAACGAAAATTATCAAAGATTCGATACTTTTTTACCATAACATCCCCGGGGCATTCCGGGAGAATCCGGGCATACGGAAACTTTTCTCCCAACTTTTTCCGAATTTTCTCCCCCCGGGGGTTTATTTGGAAATATCCTGGCAATAATCCACTTCGGAGGTGCTTTTTATGAGCAATCAATATCACCGCGGCAGAAGCGGCACGGGCTACTACATAGCCCTTGTGCTGTGTGCTGTCGCAATCGGAATCTGCGGAACCCTTTACTATCGCCACAATGCCCCGGCCCAGGCCGGGGCCACCGATCTCGTGGCCGCGGCGACCCGGGATGACCCGGATATCCCCGCCGTGGCGGTGAAGCCGGAGGAGCCGGTCGCCGCCACCCAGCCGAAGGCTTCCGAGGGGATGCAAACCGCCGCGCCCCTGGCGGGGGAAGTCACCGTGGCCTACTCCATGGAAGCCCTGGCCTACAACCAGACCACCCGGGACTGGCGCACCCATAACGGTCAGGATATTTGCGCCCCGGAGGGGACGGCGGTGACTGCCGCCGCGGACGGAACGGTGTACACTGTCTATAACGACGATGCCATGGGTACCACTGTGGTCCTTCGCCACGCCGACGGCTACACCACCAAGTATGCCTGCCTCCAGCCCCAGGTATCCGTCACCCCGGGGCAAGCGGTGAAGCTGGGGGATACCATCGGCCTGGTGGGCACCACGGCCCTGGTGGAAACCGCTTTGGGCCCCCATCTCCATTTCAGCGTCAGTCTGGATGGGGAGCCGGTGGATCCGGCCCGGTTCCTGTCCCGGGAGTGAGACCCTTCTTCCTTTCTTTCCTCTTTGATTTTGCCGCTGCCAAAGGCAGCGGCCCTTTTTTATGGAATGCGATTGACAATCGCCCTGGTTTGTGGGATAATAGATCGGTGAAAATATATAATAAAGGGGATTATACCATGACCCAATCCAGAACTCACAACTGCGGTGAGCTCCGCCTGTCCGATGCGGGGAAGACCGTCACCATCTGCGGCTGGCTGGAGAATGTCCGGGAAGTGGGCGCGAATTTTGCCTTCTGCGTCGTCCGGGATTACTACGGCACCACCCAGGTGGTTATTGAAACCGAAGAAATGATGAAGCGCATCAAGCCTGTTAATAAGGAATCCACCATCTCCGTCACCGGCATCGTCCGGGAGCGGGAGAGCAAAAACACCAAGATCCCCACCGGTGAGATCGAGGTGGTACCCAAGGATATTCAGGTTCTGGGCAAGTGTGTCCACAACCAGCTGCCCTTCGAGATCAACAAGTCCCGGGATGCAGACGAGAATGTGCGCCTGAAGTACCGGTATCTGGACCTGCGTAACCCCGCTGTGAAGCGCAATATCATCCTGCGCTGCCAGGTGGTGGCCGAGCTGCGGCGGCTGATGACCGAGAAGGGCTT
>CAYRYT010000125.1:0-4607 GCA_964428625.1 uncultured Oscillospiraceae bacterium
AGTGCATCGAAAATCCCTCTCCCCGGGACTATGTCCAGAAGAGCGTGGACCGGACGGTGCGGTGGCTGGAACGGTGCAAGGCGGAAAACGCCCGGCTCAACAGCCTGCCCGATACCGTAAACCCCCACCAGATGCTCTGGGGCATTAACCAGGGCGGTACTTATGCCGATATCCGCATCGACCACATGAAGCGCATTGCCGACCTGGATCTGCCCGGCTACGCCATCGGCGGTCTGGCCGTTGGCGAAACGGCGGAGGAGATGTACGACATCATCGAGGCGGTGGAGCCCCATATGCCTGCGGATAAAACACGCTACCTCATGGGCGTAGGCACCCCCACCAACATCATCGAGGCCGTGGCCCGGGGCGTGGACTTCTTCGACTGCGTCATGCCCGCCCGGAACGCCCGCCATGCCCGTCTCTTCACCTGGCAGGGCGCCATCAATCTGAAAAACGCCAAGTATGCCCGGGATCTGAGCCCCATCGACCCGGAGTGCGACTGCCCGGTGTGCCGCCGCTACACCAAGGCCTATATCCGCCATCTGTTCGTGGCGGAGGAAATGCTGGCCCAGCGTCTTTGCGTCATGCACAACCTCTATTTCTACAACAAGCTCATGGAGCGCATCCGCAACGCCCTGGCGGAAGGCCGGTTCGAAGCCTTCCGCCGGGAGTATTCGGAAAAACTCAGCCGTCGGATCTGAAAAAGCCCTTGCTTTTTCGATGAACAATGGTATAATATACAAGACTAAATACACGAAGGAGAATTTCCATGTTTCTGAATTTCCTGGAGGCCACCGTGGATCCCTCTGCCAGCTTCGGCAGCACCCTGATCATGCTGGTGGTGATGGTCGGCGTATTCTACTTCATGCTCATCCGCCCCGAGAACAAGCGGAAGAAGGAAGCCGAGAATATGCAGTCCTCCCTGAAGAACGGCGATGAGATCACCACCATCGGTGGCATCAAGGGCAAGGTCGTCAATGTGAAGGATGACCGTTTCGTTATCGAGACCGGTGCCGATCAGGTCCGCATCGAGTTTGCCAAGTGGGCCCTGTCCACCAACGAGACCGCTGCCGAGACCGCAAAGGCTGAGGCAAAGAAGGCCGAGGAAGCCAAGGCAAAGGCCAAGGCTGCCAAGAAGGCTGAGAAGAATATGTAATTGCGAACCACCCGCTGACCATTGTCGGCGGGTGGTTTTGTCATACCCCCATGGCAATCCCATAGAATAGAGGGGAGGTGGTGGATGTGAAACGAGTCAAATTGGAGACCCTCTGGCCCTGGCACAGTCTGATCCTGGTGGTCATGCTGGGAACCGTGTTCCTGTGTGACCAGGCCGTGGCTGTGGTGGCCCAGCACCGGCCGGTGTACCGGGCCCATACCCTGGTCCTGGACGCGGGCCACGGCGGGGAGGACGGCGGGGCCATTTCCTGTACCGGTGGGAAGGAAAGCGACCGCAATCTGGAAATTACCCTGCGCCTGGGAGATCTTCTGACGCTGCTGGGCTACCGGACGGTGATGATCCGCACCACGGACACCGCCGTCTATACCCAGGGGGATACCCTCGGGGCAAAGAAGGTGTCGGATCTGAAAAACCGGGTCAAACGCGTCCGTGAGACGGAGAACGCCCTGCTGGTGAGCATCCACCAGAACCACTTTCCCGACAGCCGCTACAGCGGTGCCCAGGTCTTTTACGCCGGGAATGGAGAAAGCGAGGCCCTGGCTAAGGCAATCCAGGCCGCCTTGGTGGCAACGGTGAATCCCGGCAGCCGCCGCCAGGCAAAGCAGGCCCGGGGGATCTATCTTCTGGAGCAGATTTCCTGCCCCGGGGTACTGGTGGAATGCGGGTTTCTGTCCAATCCCCGGGAGGAAGCGAAGCTCCGCTCCGCCGACTATCAGAAGCAACTGTGCTGTGTCATCGCCGCAACCCTCAGTCAATTCTTGACCCGGGGGACTTAGGCTGGTATAATGAAGAAAAACCACGAAAGAGGGCATTCCTATGGCCAAAGCAAAAACCGTTTTTTACTGCACCACCTGCGGCAACGAGACCCCCAAATGGCAGGGCCGCTGTGCCGCCTGCGGTGCCTGGAATACCATTGAAGAGCATATCGAGAAGCCTGCTCCCGTGGGACGGGCAAAAGCCGCCCCGGTGGGCCAGAGCCGGAGGGCTCAGCGCCTGGGGGAATTGGACTGCGACAGTGAAATCCGCTTCTCCACAGGCATGGGAGAGCTGGACCGGGTTCTGGGCGGCGGTGCCGTGGCTGGTTCCCTGGTTCTGGTGGGCGGTGCCCCGGGCATCGGCAAATCCACCCTGCTGCTGCAAATCTGTGACAGCCTCTGTGCCGGGCGGAAGGTGCTGTATGTCTCCGGCGAGGAAAGTGAGCGCCAGCTGAAACTCCGGGCCCAGCGCCTGGGTGTAGGCCCCCAGGAGCTGTATATTCTCTCCGAGACCCGTCTTTCCGACATTCTGGAATCTGTAGATGCGCTTCAGCCGGACATTCTCATCATCGACTCCATCCAGACCCTCTACCACGAGGAGAACGATTCCTCCCCGGGCAGCATTTCCCAGGTGAAGGAATGCACCATGTCCCTGATGCACCTGTCCAAGAGCCAGGGAATTACGGTATTCGTGGTAGGCCATATCAACAAAGATGGCAATATCGCCGGCCCCAAGGTTCTGGAGCATATGGTAGACTGCGTGCTGTATTTTGAGGGCGATCCCAATTCCTCCTATCGTCTACTCCGGGCGGCGAAGAATCGCTTTGGCTCCACCAACGAGATCGGCGTGTTTGAAATGATGGATGTGGGCCTGGTGGAGGTGCCCAACCCCTCCCAAATGCTCCTGGAGGGCCGACCGGAGGGAGCCTCCGGCACCTGTGTGGCCTGTGTCATGGAGGGAACCCGCCCCGTCCTGGCGGAGGTTCAGGCTCTGGTGACCAAGACGACCTTCAATGTGCCCCGGCGGGCAGTGGACGGCTTTGATTTTAACCGGGCAGTGCTGCTCATGGCCGTGGCAGAGAAGCGGGCAGGGCTGAAAATGAACCTTTTCGATGCCTATATCAATGTCATCGGCGGTCTGCGCCTGGACGAGCCCGGAGCGGATCTGCCGGTGGTGCTGGCAGTTACCTCCTCTTATCGGGACAGCGTCATCCCCGATGATCTGGTCGCCATCGGAGAAGTCGGCCTGACGGGAGAGATCCGCACCGTTTCCCATATGAACCAGCGCCTGGGTGAGGTGGCCCGACTGGGCTTCCGGAAGTGCATTCTTCCCCGGGGCGGCTCGGAGAAGCTGGATATTCCCGCCGGCCTCACGGTCTACCGGGTCCGCAACATCCGGGAGGCCATGGAGATTGCCATGTAAGCCCGTATCCCTCAGCCCGGGCATCGGCCCATTTTGCCATTCTTGCCAAATCCGGTATTGGCATTTTGTACAGTGTGCGCTATTGCCCCCCCAGAGAATAAGCTATTATAACAATAGCAGGACAGACAGGAGGGATCGACTATTTCGGGGAATGATACATGGAAAACAAACTGCTTCGCAAATGCTTGGTTCGTGTTTTTATGCTCATGGGCCACGGCCTGGTGACGTTGCTGCTCCTGACCGTATGCGCCCAGTTCCGCAGCAACACGACCTATCGCTATGTCCTGGACTGGACAAGCCGCAATGCCTTCGGTTTTGTGTGGGTGCTGCCCCTGATCCTCACCCTTTTCGGCAAGCACATCGGTGCCTGGATCATCACCTTGGGCAATATCGTCTCGGTCGGTGTCGGCCAGTATCTGGGGGATTATTGGTACCGGACAGTGCCAACGGCTATCACCATGGCGTTTCCATCTGGTACTCCGGTGTGCTTCTCCATCGGTCTGGCCGTGGTGGTGGAGCTTCTGATCTTCCTGGTTCGCAGATTCCTGGCCAAAAAGCGTCAGACCCCCGAAGTCCAATCCTGAGTTTCCCCATCCCAACAGCTCCCCGGCGGGAATCCGCCGGGGAGCTTCAGACTGTCGGAAAACCCCTGCGGGCTTTTCCGACAGAAAATGCTTTTGATTTTATTTGCAGCCCAGGGCTGCAAACTCTGCGAGTCTTTTTTGACACGCTGAAAAAAATGGACGGCAATGCCGTCCATTTTTCCGCTGAATTCAGTTCTCCGTTCCGGTCATGGCATTCAGGACATCCACTTCCATCTTCTGGATGCTCTTCTCCATGGCCAGGCCTTCGTCAATGTCCACATCGGTAAAGCCGCCGTCGTGGGTGCAGACAATACGGTTAGTCTTGCCCTGGCGCAACAGCTCCACGGCCAGGTAGCCCATCTTGGTGGCGTTGACCCGATCCCGGCCGGTGGGGGAGCCGCCCCGCTGGATATGGCCCAGCACCGTGACCCGGGGATCCAGGTCGATGGTCTCCTTGATCTGCTTGGCAATGTCCGCCGCGGAACCGGCACCCTCTGCCACAACGATCATATAATGGGTGAAGCCGTTGAACCGGGCCCGGCGGATCTTCTCCACCACATCCCGCTCGAAATCAATGGGCTCCTCCGGCACCAGCACCGCCGTGGCACCCACAGCCAGGCCCACATACATAGCCAGATAGCCCGCGTTGCGGCCCATGACCTCCACCA
>CAYRYT010000126.1:0-4546 GCA_964428625.1 uncultured Oscillospiraceae bacterium
TTCTGGGCTCCGTGCTGGCTGTCGGCGCGGTGATCCTGCTCATCACCAAGAAGCGCATGAGCGTCAACTACTAATTCCCTGTGCCGCCGTCCCGGCCCTCCCCTGGGGGGCCGGGGCCCCGGCCGATTCCACAACACCAAGGAGAAACCCGCATGAAGAAAAGCAGTAACTGGATCAATTTCCTTCTCATTCTGATCCTGCTGGCGGGGGTGTCCTTGCTGCTGTATCCCAGCTTCAGCAATTATTGGAACTCCCTCCACCAGACCCAGGCTATCACCGGCTATGCCCAGCAGGTCGCCCAGCTGGACGAGGACCGCTACCGGGAGATTTGGGATGCCGCCTGGGACTATAACCACGATCTTCTCGCCCGGGCCACGGGCTTCGCCCTCTCACCGGAGCAGCAGGCCGCCTATCAGGCCCTGCTGGATATCTCCGGCCTGGGAATCATGGGCTATATTGAGATCCCTTCCATCGATGTGGCCCTGCCCATCTACCACGGCACCGAGGAATCCGTCCTGCAGATCGCTGTGGGCCATTTGGATTGGTCTAGCCTCCCCGTGGGTGGAGAAAGCTCCCACTGCGTCCTCTCCGGGCACCGTGGCCTGCCCAGCGCCAAGCTCTTCACCAACCTGGATAAGCTCCAGGCGGGGGATGTGTTCCTCCTGCGGGTTCTGGACGAGGTGCTGACTTACGAAGTGGACCAGATCCTCATTGTAGAACCCCAGGAGACCGCCTCTCTGCAAATTGTGCCAGGGGAGGACCTGTGTACCCTGGTTACCTGTACCCCCTATGGCATCAATTCTCACCGGCTTCTGGTGCGGGGACACCGGATCGAAAATGCCGAGGAGGCGAAAATCCTCCGGGTCACCGCCGATGCGGTCCAGATTGAGCCGCTCCTGGTGGCGCCGGTTGCCGCCATTCCCATGGTGCTGGTGCTGCTCATTCCCGTGCTGCTTCCCCGGCGGCGCAAATCCAACAGAGGTGACAACTATGAAAATCTGTAAACGCCTTCTGCCCATGCTTCTCGTCCTGGCTCTGCTGCCCACCATGGCCCTGGCCGCCGGGTCTGTGGATCTGACCCAGCGGGGTACTCTGACGGTCTGCACCCGCCAGGGAGAGACCCCCATCCCGGAAATGCCCCTGGATGTGTATCAAATCAGCACCATGGACGAAACCGGGGAGCTGACGGTTCTGGCGGCCTACGAGGCCTTCGCTCAGGACCTGGACATCCGGGGAAAGAATGACAGCGCCTGGCGGGCGATGGCCCAGGAGCTCCAGGATTTCATTCTCCGGGAGGCAATCCAGCCGGATTACGATCTTTGTTCCGATGAAAATGGCCGGGCTGTTCTGGCGGATCTGCCCCTGGGCCTGTATCTGATCCTGGGCAGCGCCCGAGAAGGGGAGGGCGTCCTGTACCGGGCCGATCCCTTCTTCGTCCTCATTCCCGACCAGGTGGACAATGCCTGGGTCTATCAGGTGGAGGCTCTGGGGAAGGTGGAAAGCCAGCCCCTCAAGACCGATCTTGCGGTGGAGAAGGTCTGGCAGGATACCTGCCACGCGGACCAGCGCCCCAAATCCATAACCGTGCACCTCCTCCGGGATGGGCAGGTTGTGGATACCGTGACCCTTCCCCAGGACGGCCGCTGGCGCTACACCTGGGAGGAGCTGGATGCCAACCACATTTGGACAGTGGAGGAGGAAGTGCCGGAGGGCTACGGTCAGCCGGAGATCACCCGGGAGGGGAATACCTTCACCATTGTCAACACCTGCGACAAGCCCGAATCCCCTGATACCCCCGACCTGCCCCAGACCGGCCAGCTCTGGTGGCCCGTGCCGGTGCTGCTGCTGGCAGGGGTGCTGTGCCTGGCCATTGGCCTGGCCCGCCGCCGGGAATCCTGAATGCTGAACACCCCGTTCCCCCTTTGGAATGGGGTGTTTCCCTGAATAAATTTTTGTTTATAATTTCTTTGTGGGGTGTACACAATTATTTCAAATTCTGGCGGTATGCTATCCCCATGAAAACCCAAGGGAGGAAAAAAGACATGGAAACCTTTGAAGTTGATGAACAGAATAACCAGCCGGAGGTGGAGCATTCCCCGTCCCCCATTCCCCAGGAGCCTGTGCAGCCCGCAACTGCCCAGGAACCGGAGGCGGACACCGGTTTCTATAGCAACGCGGGCATCGGTCGGAAGGAATCTCCCTACGCCGACTCCCCCTATGA
The DNA here is from genome assembly GCA_964428625.1 of uncultured Oscillospiraceae bacterium. Classification (GTDB taxonomy): domain Bacteria; phylum Bacillota; class Clostridia; order Oscillospirales; family Oscillospiraceae; genus Faecousia. The sequence goes on from CAYRYT010000126.1 coordinate 2,222, forward strand.
GATCCACCAGCCGGAGCCGGAGCAGCCCCGCTGGGAGGAGGCCCCCAAGGCGGAGCCTAAGGCACCCCGGCAGGAGAAAAAGTCTCGCAAACCCGGAAAGACCGGCAAAAAGATCCTGGCAGCTGTGGCAGCTGTGGCCCTGGTAGCCGGCAGCTGCGGCATTACCGCTGGGCTGGTGAGCAGCAGTTGGGAGCGTCGCCTGGATCAGGTGGAGACCGGCTTCCAGAGCCAGCTCGCCGGCCTGCAGGAGCAGATCGACAAGATGGAGGACACCGGCAATTCCGTCTCAGGCAGCCCCGTGGCCGCCCAGGGCCTGACCCCCAGCCAGGTCTACGCCCGGAATAAGGCCTCGGTGGTGGCCATTACCAACACTGTCACCTCCAACGCCGGCTTCGGCCAGACCCGGGAATCCACCAGCTCCGGTTCCGGCTTCGTCTACTCCGCCGATGGCTATATCGTCACCAACTACCATGTGGTGGAAGGCGGCGGCAAGCTCTCCATCACCACCTACGACGGCAAGAGCTACGATGCGGAGCTGAAGGGCTATGAGGAAAACAATGACCTGGCTGTGCTGAAGGTGGAGACTACGGATCTCCAGCCCGTTACCCTGGGCTCCAGCGATGACCTGGTGATTGGTGATATGGTTGTGGCCATCGGTAACCCCCTGGGTGAGCTGACCTCCAGCCAGACCGTGGGCTATATCAGCGGCCGCAACCGCAGCGTCACCACCGATGCCTCTGCCATCAATATGCTCCAGACCGATGCGGCCATCAACCCCGGCAACTCCGGTGGCCCCCTGTTCAATATGCTGGGGCAGGTTATCGGCATCACCACCGCCAAGTATTCCGGCACCACCTCCTCCGGCGCTTCCATCGAGGGCATCGGCTTCGCCATCCCCATGGATGATGTGGTGGGTATGATTCAGAGTATTATCGAGTTCGGCTATGTCAAGAGCGCCTACCTGGGTGTTTCTGTTATCGATATGGCCAAGTACGCCCCCCAGGAGGGGATCAGCGGTTCCTATGTGGCAGAGGTCACCCAGGGAACCTGTGCCCACAAGGCCGGTGTCCAGGCAGGCGATGTGATCGTGGGTCTGGGTGAGTACGAGATCACCGGCTACAGCGACCTGAGCCGCGCCCTGCGGCAGTTCGAGGGCGGGGAGGCCACCACCATCACCGTCTACCGCAACGGCCGTACACTGACCCTGGATATCACCCTGGACAGCCGTCCCCGAACCGATGTCACCCAGGAGCCTGAGGTGGATCAGATGCCCAGCGAGGGTGACTATGACGAGTGGTACGAGTATTTCAAGCGCCACTTCGGCATTGAGGGCAACCCCTGATTACCCCCATTTCTTTCTGAAAAAGCCACCCGGAAGGTAGTTTCCAATAAGACAGTATGAGAACATTACTGACATAGGGTAGCTGCCGTACAGGAGTGCGACAAGAAAAATTGGCGATACTTGGTTTTCACAACCAGGTATCGCCTTTTTCTATCTTTAACAGAATGTTTGGTAAAGATGAGACCGAGCTTCTGGAACTGACAGACTCCACGTGGAAAAAGCTCTCTGCCATGACCGACGAGGACTATGACAAGTTGGAGCTGTACCCCGATTTTGACGAGTAAAATGGGCGAATGCCGAAAAATGTGTTTTTTAGCACCTTGAAAACTCGGAAAAATGTGTGAAAACAGCATTGAAAATCGGGGAAAATGTGCTATACTATAATCACCACTCGGAAAGGATGGCGATACACTTGAAACGCAATGCTATTTCAGACCTTATTGCATGGAAAAACAGCCCCGAACGCAAGCCGATGGTGCTCAAAGGAGCACGACAGGTCGGCAAGACCTGGCTGATGAAAGAGTTCGGACGAAACTATTATGATAATTTCGTCTACTTCAACTTCGATGAAGAAGATGAATTAAAGTCCATCTTTGAAACAAACAAAAATCCCCACCGCATCATTGAGCTGCTCTCCATGATCGGCGGTGAGAAGATTGAGCCGGAGAAAACCTTGATTATCTTTGATGAGATTCAAGAGTGTCCCGAAGCTCTGAACACCCTCAAATACTTCAAAGAAAAAGCGAATGAATACCATGTGATCGCCGCAGGCAGTTTGCTGGGTACGCTTTTGGCAAAGCCAAAGTCTTATCCCGTTGGCATGGTCAATCTCCTTGACATCTATCCGCTGACCTTTGATGAATTTCTGGAGGCTACCGATTCCGGTCTGTATGCCTATTATGAGAGCATCGAAAAAGGGCAACAGATTGAGGACATTTTCCACAACCGTCTGCTGGAAGCCTATAACTACTACCTCATTATCG
>CAYRYT010000127.1:0-4543 GCA_964428625.1 uncultured Oscillospiraceae bacterium
TGACGGCCACGCCGCCGGGGCCGTAGCCTTCGTAGGTGATGGACTCGTAGTTGTCACCGGAGCCGGCGCTGGCGGCCTTCTCCAGGACACGCTTGATGTTGTCGTTGGGCATATTGGCGGCCTTGGCCTTGGTAATCACCGTGGCCAGGCGGGAGTTGTAGCTGGGGTCAATGGAACCGCCGCCTTCCTTCACGGCGACGATCATTTCCTTGGCGATCTTGGTGAACGCGGCGGCACGCTTGGCGTCCTGTGCACCCTTCGTCTTCTGAATATTATGCCATTTGGAATGTCCGGACATAAGTAAATCTTCCCTTCGTAAAGTTGTCTATAAAAATATCCAATCTATTTTATCACCCCTGCCGGGAAAAATCAATAGAATTTCATGCAATCTCCCTGGGTTTGCGAGATTTTTACGGTAATTTCCGGGAATGCGTCCCGGATTTTCTCCGCCAGGACCGTTACCACCGGGTTTTCCGTGTGGAAGTGGCCGGCATCGATGATGGTCAAGCCCAGGTCCTGGGCATCCCGGAACTGGTTGTATTTCACATCGCTGGTGACGAAGGTGTCGCACCCGGCTGCCCGAGCCGCATACAATTCGCCTCCGCAGCCGCCGCCACCCACGGCCACCCGCTCCACGGGCTTGCCGCTGTCGGCATAGCGCAGGCCCTGGCACCCCAGGCGGTCCTTCACCAGAGCCAGGAATTCCGGTAACGGCTGGGGTGTCACCCGTCCCTGGCGGAGCAGCCCCCAGGGGCGGCCCTGGCTGTCCATGCCGGTGGGATCGATCACCTGGACCTGGGTAAGCCCCAGGGTCTGGGCCAGAACATCATTGACACCGCCGGGGGCGCAGTCCAGGTTGGTATGGGCGTTGATGGCACTGATATCCGCCCGGCACAGCAGCCGCACCGTCCGGCCCAGGGCAGTCTCGTCGGTGACGGCGGCCATGGGATGGAAAATCAGGGGGTGGTGGGTAACAAGCAGATCGGCACCCCATTGGGCGGCCTCCTGGCAGATGTGCTCAAAAGGATCCAGTGCCACCAGAACCCGCTTCACCTGCCGGGAGCGGCTGCCGCAGAGCAGACCCACATGGTCCCACTCCATTTTCATGGAAAGGGGTGCCAGTTCTTCCACAAAGTCCAGAATATCGCCAACCGTTGTCATAGCTGTTCCTCCTTTAAAAATGACAGGCCTGTCTGATCGGACAGTGCCTCCAGCTCCTTAAGGGCCAGGATTTGCGTCTCATCTGCCCGGTCGCCCCGGGCGGAAACTGCCAGACGAAGATTGCTCACCGTCCGGTGGTAGTATTCCACCGTGTCCGGGCCGGGATTTTCCAGTATAGCCGGGGGAAAATAGAATGCGCCCGGGGTCAGGCGGGGGGCATCGGGGCGGTAGACGACTTCCATGACGGAGTAAAGAAACCGCCCGTCCCGGAGAACGGATTCCTCTGAGATTTGCCAGCCCTGCTCGGACAAATACCGGCGCAGCAACGCCTGCTTGGACTGGCACTGGAGGATCAGGCGATACCGGGCATCAGCCAGCCAGGGTGCATCGGAGAGAATATGCACCATGGTATCGCCGCCCATGCCGGCGCAGACCAGGGTGTCAAAATCCCGGGGAATGTCCCGCACACCGTCGGACAGACAGAAGGTGATCCTGTCCGATACCCCGAATTTCCGGGCATTCCGCCGGGCGGCATCCAGAGGCCCGGGGCGCACATCGGAGGCAATACACGATGGGGCAATGCCCTGAGTCAGCAGATAAATGGACAGATAGCCGTGGTCGCAGCCAATGTCCGCCACCCGTTCCCCGGGGGCGACAAATCCGGCGCAGACCCGCAGCCGGGAAGAAAGGGGAATTTTCACAGAAGGCCCTCCATAACCATGGTTTTGAATGGGTCTATCATACCACAGCTTTTTTTTCGGCGCAACCGTTGAGGGAAACAAAAATCTGTGATAAGATAGACAGTGAGGTGATTTGATGCGGGATTTTCCTGTGTTTCCCACGGAATATGGCGTGGCCAGCCTGATCCTGAAGGAGATTCCTTACCGGAAGACGGCTTATATAACCATCCAGGCCAGCCAGGAGCCGGAGAAGCTCCTGGAAGAATGTGCTGGCTTTGCCAGAATGTGTGGGGCAGAGCAAGTCTGGGCTACAGGCGTGGATATGCCGGAGGGCTACCCCCTACACACGGCGGTGTATGAGATGACCTGCCAGACCTGGCTGGACGAGGAGAAGCTGGCCTGCTGTTTCCCGGTGACGGAGCAGACTGTGGGGCGCTGGCGGCAGATTTATAATGAGAGAATGGCCGGAGTGGATAACGCCGCTACCCTGGAAGGCCGGGACGAGGAGAAGATCCTGACATCCGGGGGTGCCTACTTTGTCCATGACCGGGGCCGGCTTCTGGGGATCGGCTGGGTGGAGGAAAGCACGCTGCTGGCCATGGCGGCCGTGGAGCCCGGGGCGGGGGAGCGGGTGATGCACACCATGATGAGTCTGCTTCCCGGCCAGGTCATGCGCCTGGAAGTGGCATCGACCAATGCCCGGGCAATCCGGCTCTATGAGGGCCTGGGGTTTGTAAAGACCCGGGAGGTGTTCCGGTGGTACCGGGTATAAAAGTTTCCGGTGTTCAGGAAAAATACTTGACAAGCCCTGGAGTATCTGGTATAATACCCAAGGCAAGTCAAGAGAACTGCCTTGACAGGGAGGTTACGGATGGACGCACTGGAAATGGCACTGCTGTATGACTATTACGGCGGGATGCTCACGCAGAAGCAGCGGGACTGCTTCGATATGCGTTACAATCAGGACCTGTCCCTGGGTGAGATCGGCGAGGTTCTGGGGGTCAGCCGCCAGGCCGTCTGCGACAATCTCACCCGCACGGAAGCGCTGCTGCACAAGATGGAGGAAAACATCGGTTGCATCGGCAGAGCCATGAAACGCCGGGAGGCCCTCCGGGAGATTCTGGAGGTTGCAGACCAGCTGGCCGCTTCCTCTGATGATACGGTTTCCAGCCTGGCCCGGCGGATATGCTCCCTGTGCCAGAGCTTAGAGGAGTAAATTATGGCATTTGAAGGCTTAACCGAAAAAATTTCCGCCACTTTTAAGAAGCTCCGGGGCAAAGGCCGCCTGAAAGAGTCCGATGTGAAGGAGGCTATGCGGGAGATCCGCATGGCACTGCTGGAAGCGGATGTGAGCTACAAGGTGGTCAAGGACTTTACCAAGCAAGTTACCGAGCGCTGCGTGGGCACCGATGTACTGGAGTCTCTGACCCCGGCCCAGATGATCGTCAAGATCGTCAACGAGGAGCTGACCAAGCTCATGGGCAGCGATGCCAAGCATATCACCACCAATCCCAACGGTCCCACCGTTGTCATGCTGGTGGGTCTGCAGGGCGCCGGTAAGACCACCAACGGCAGCAAGCTGGCCGGGCTGATGAAGCGCCAGGGGAGAAACCCCCTGCTGGTGGCCTGTGATATTTATCGTCCCGCCGCAATCCAGCAGCTGAAGGTCTGCGGCGAGAAGCTGGGGATCCCGGTCTTTGAAATGGGCCAGGAGAACCCTGTTACCATCGCCAAGGAGGCCCTGACCTACGCCCGTCAGCATGGCCACGATATGGTGTTCCTGGATACCGCCGGCCGGCTTCATGTGGATGAAGCCCTGATGGAGGAGCTGAAGAACATCAAGGCCACCGTTCACCCCGACGAAATCATGCTGGTGGTGGACGCCATGACCGGCCAGGATGCGGTGAATGCCGCCCAGAGTTTCAACGAGTGGCTGGATATCGATTCCGTCATGCTCTCCAAGCTGGACGGCGACGCCCGTGGCGGTGCCGCCCTGTCCGTCCGGGCCATTACCGGCAAGCCCATCAAGTTCGCCGGTACCGGCGAGAAGCTGGATAACATCGAGGCATTCCACCCGGATCGCATGGCTTCCCGGATTTTGGGCATGGGCGATGTGCTGTCCCTCATCGAAAAGGCGGAAAAGGCCTATGATGAGAAGAAGGCCGCCCAAATGGAGGAGAAGCTCCGCTCCAATCGCTTTACCCTCCAGGATTATTACGACCAGATCGTGCAGATGAAGTCCATGGGCTCCATGGAGGAGATCCTGGCCCAGATGCCCGGCGGTGCCAACCTGAAAAATGTGAAGCTGGATGAGAAGGCCATGGCCCACACCGAGGCGATCATCCTGTCCATGACCCCCAAGGAGCGGGAAAATCCCAGCATCATCGGTGCCAGCCGGAAGAAGCGTATTGCCGCCGGCTGCGGCCTGAAGGTGGAGGATGTGAATAAGCTGCTCAAGGGCTTCGAGCAGATGCAGAAGCTCATCAAGCAGTTCGCCGGCCCCGGTGCCGGTAAGAAAATGAAGCGGATGCGGGGCCTGGGCGGCTTCGGCGGAGGCTTTCCCGGATTCTGATCCGGCAAACTTGGTTCGCTGAAAGCAAATTGCTTTGCGATATAGATTTTTTAGATTATTTTTGGAGGTGAAACTCTCATGGTTAAGATCAGACTGAGAAGAATGGGTGCAAAGAAGGCTCCTTTCTACC
>CAYRYT010000128.1:0-4528 GCA_964428625.1 uncultured Oscillospiraceae bacterium
TTCGTCAAGGGCACCAACAAGGTGGAGCTCACCGCTTCCACCATCGATGCCAACCAGCGCTTCTTCGAGAAGCGGGAGGATGTTCCCACCCACGCCTACACCATGGGCATCGGCTCCATCATGAAGGCCAAGCGGGTTCTGCTGGTGGTCAACGGTGAGAAGAAGGCCCAGGCTGTGAAGGACTGCTTCTTCGGCCCCATCAAGCCCCAGGCTCCCGGCTCCATCCTCCAGCTCCACCCCGATTTCACCCTGGTAGCAGACGAAGCGGCCCTGTCCCTGGTGAAGGATCTGCTGTAACGCAGCCCATTCAAGGCCCCGGCCTTTCCCCGGGAATCACAAACCGACCTGCGCTTGCGTCGCAGGTCGGTTTTTTCGGTCATATTCTGAGAGTAATTCGGAGAATACCCCAAGTTCACACACCCCCCGGCACCCAAAGGGTGCCGGGGGCGTTGGTTATCCCAGAATGGTTCCGTCGGGATGGAACAGGGGCAGCTTCTCCAGGTAGATCAGATCCTCCCGGTCCTGGGCATCGCCCTCGGCCAGGATGGCCATGCGGCCGCAGATGGTACCACCGGCCTTCTCCACCAGGGCCTCCAGGGCCAGCAGGCTCTCGCCGGTGGAGATCACATCATCCACCACCAGGATCCGCTTTCCCTTCATCAGGGCAGCGTCAGCGCCGTCCAGATACAGCTTCTGATCCCGGGCGGTGGTAATGGAGCGGACATCCACGCTGAAAATATCCCGCATATACAGCTTGGGGCCTTTGCGGGCGAGGATGTACTTGGCATCGCCGTGCTGGCGGGCCATCTCGTGGGCCAGGGGGATACCCTTCGCCTCAGCGGTGATGATGTAGTCGTACTCCGGGGCCTTGGCCAGCAGATCCCGGGCACAGGCCACGGTGAGCTCCTGGTCACCAAAGATGACAAAGCCGGCAATGGACAGCTTGTCGTTCAGAGGACAGATGGGCAGATCCCGTTCCAGGCCCGCCACTTTCATGCGATAATACATTGGAAACCGCTCCTTTAATATAAGTCTACCACCATTATACTATTTCAAAGTCCAAAGTCAAGACTTTTGCCGGGATTCCATGCCGGGAATGACACCACGGTTGGAGATCGTCTTGGGTTTGATCTCCCCTGCCCGGGTCAGGGCCATCTTGGTCAGCACCGGGCCCACCAGTTCGTAGATCAGCACGGAGAACAGGACGATGTTGCGGATCATGGCACCTTCCTCCCCAAATTCCGCTGCCACGGTAACGGACATACCCAGGGCCACGCCTGCCTGGGGCAGGAGGGTGATGCCCAGATTGTCCACAATGGTCTTGCCGCAGCCCATGGCCTTGGCGCTGATCGAAGCGCCAAGGATCTTACCGGCAGACCGGGCCAGAATATACGCCAGGCCAATACCCACCACGCTGAGCTGAGCAAAGACGGTTAGATCCAGCTCCGCGCCGGAGATGACGAAGAAGAGGACATACAGCGGTGCCGTCCACCGCTCGGTCCGGTACATGATCTCCTCGGAGAAATCGCAGATGTTGCAGAAAATGGTGCCGCACATCATGCACACCAGTAGGGAGGAGAAGCCCACTTCCACCCCGCCGGGGAGGACGAAGGCCATCTTGGAGAAACCGGCGCAGAGAACCACGAAGGTCACCGCCAGGGCCAGACGCTTGGAGCGGGAGTTGAAATACTGCTCCACCAGGCTAAACACCCAGCCCAGCACGGTGCCCAGAGCCAGGGATGCCGCGATTTCCACCAGGGGATTGACCAGGATGGACACCAGGCTGACGCTGCCGCTGATCAGGGCCTTGGCTACGCCGCTGCTCACAGCAAAGACGATCAAACCCACTGCGTCATCCAGGGCAACGATGGGCAGGAGGATATCCGTCAGCGGGCCCTCTGCCTTATACTGGTTAATGACCATCATGGTGGCCGCGGGGGCGGTCGCCGTGGCGATGGCACCCAGGATCAGGCAGGTGGACACAGGCAGCCGGTCCCCCAGGATCAGATGCAGACCAAAGAGCGCCGCATCCACCAGCGCCGTTGCGGTCAGGGCCTGAACCACGGCAATGACCGTGGCCTGCTTGCCGGTTTTCCGCAGGGCGGAGAGCCGGAACTCGCTGCCGATGGAGAACGCGATAAAGCCCAGAGCCACATCGCTGATCAGGCTCATTTGATCCACAAATTCAAACGAGGCGAAGCCCAGACCGGGCACGCCCAGCCGTCCCAGGCACAGAGGCCCGACGATCAGGCCAGCCACCAGATAGCTGGTGACATCGGGAAGATTGAACTGCGAGGTCAGCCGGGACAGCAGCAGCCCGGCGAACATTGCCACACCCATGGCAAGTAAGAATTCCATGAAAAATGCCTTCTTTCCATTCCATAATACTCCCCTATTATAGCAATTTGTCCCCCGGTTTCAAGATTGGAATTGCACAAGAAAACAGAGTTTTTCCGGCATTTTGTTGACAATTTGCCCGTTTCACCCCTGGCGCTGGAGGCAGGCGTAGTAATAGGCCTGGCGAAAATCCCCCAACTCCCGGAAGCAGACCTCCAGCCCGGCGGCACAAGCCTGGGGATAAGCCTCCCGGGCCTGCTCCAGGCATACCCGGGCATCCTCGTATTGCCCCTGCGCCAGGTAGGCCCGGCCCCGGAGCAGGCACCACCGGGCATCGGTGCGGTTCTGGGCCGCATCCAGATATTCTCCCGCCCGTTGCGGTGCGCCGGCGGTCAGGGCCGCCTCCGCCCGCTGACACAGCTCCCGGTCATCCGGAGGAATCCTCTCCCCCTGTCTTGCCAGCAGGAGCCGTTCCCGTTCCATGGCCGGGGTAAAATAGGGTGTTTTGGCCCCCGCTTCCCCCGCCCGCTCCAGAAGAGTCTGGGCGTAGGGTTCCTTCCCCGCCTCCCGGGCCTGCCGGGCCAGTGCCATCCAGGCCAAGGCCAGCAGTAGCCCGGATTCCCAGTCAAACATGGGATCCGGCGCCCGGTAGGCCTCCAATTTCTGGGTGCAGGCAGCGAAATCTCCCCTCCGGTAGGCCTGCCGGGCCTTTTCCAAAACCTGGGCATTGGGGGATGTGATGGCATCCTCCTCCAAAAAGAAGCTGATGGGCTTCCCCAGCCGCTGGGCCAGCGCCCCCAGGGTATCCAGAGAGGGCCTTGCCCCTCCGTTTTCAATTTGGGACAGCATATTCCGGGTAATCATATCCCCGCACAGCTGCCGCTGGGACAGGCCCAATTCCAGGCGGCAAGCCCGGATCTTTTCTCCCAATTCCATTTCCACACCCCCGTAAACAGTATTTACCCCATTGTATCATACCCTGCCGCCCTTGTACACAAAAAATTTATTTGCTATTTCCCTGCCTGTCGTATAAAATAGAAACAAATATCCAAAGGAGTTTTCTGCCTATGAATCTATCCCAACGACTTACCCTGAAGGCGGAAGCCCGCCGCCGTCTGGGTCAGGCTTCCTATTCCCCCCATGGGCTGATGCTGATTTATGCCGGCGTCAATGCCCTCTTTTTCCTGACTCTGACCCTGCTGAATTATTTGATTCAGGGGCAAATCGACCAGACCGGCGGGCTTGGGGGCATGGGCACCCGGGCGGTACTTTCCACCCTCCAGAGCTTCTTCCAGCTGGCCGGCACCGTCCTGCTCCCCTTCTGGACTCTGGGCGTAACCCATTGCGCCATGAAGCTGGCCCGGGGCCAGGAAGCACAGCCCCGGGACCTGCTGGAGGGCTTCCGCCGGTTCTTCCCCATGCTCCGCCTGCGGCTGCTGCGTACCCTGATTTATACAGCCCTCATCACCGTGAGCATATACCTGGCCTTTGCCCTGTTCCTCCTCACCCCCATGTCCGACGGCCTGCTGGCCATCACCGATTCCCTGGTTTCGGACACCGGCATTGTGGACACCGCCATGATGGAGGATCCCACCGTCATGGCCGCCCTCAGCGATGCCAGCCTCCCCCTGATGCTCCTGTTTCTGGGTGTTCTGGCCCTTCTGGCCATACCCCGGGTGTATAAGCTCCGTTTCGCAGAGTATCTTCTCCTGGACGGTTCCCAGAACAGTGCCCTTCTGGCCCTGCGGGAGAGCAGCCGGATGCTGTCTCGCAACCGTCTGGCCCTGTTCCGTCTGGATCTGAGCTTCTGGTGGTTCTATCTTCTCGATGGCCTGGCCCTGGTCCTGTGCTACGCCGATGTTCTGCTGCCCCTGTTTGGCATTTCCCTCCCCCTGTCCCCGCAGGTCCGCTCTCTGGTCAGCTATGCGGCGTATCTTCTGATTCAAATGCTGCTGTACTGGCGGTGCAAGGCCCAGGTGGAAACCACCTACGCCCTGGCCTATGATTCCCTCCGCTCCCCCAACTGATCAATGCCCGGTTTCCCAAGAAACCGGGCATTTCTGACTGTCGAAAAACCCCTGCGGGCTTTTCCGACAATTCTTTTTCAGTCTGCTGCGCGCAGAATTCATCCGCCCTTGGCGAACAAATTCCACACTTACAGCCTGAGAAGTATTTTCTGTCAGGTACACGC
>CAYRYT010000129.1:0-4458 GCA_964428625.1 uncultured Oscillospiraceae bacterium
GCCAGGCCCACATACATAGCCAGATAGCCCGCGTTGCGGCCCATGACCTCCACCACAGAGCAGCGCTCGTGGGACTGCATGGTATCCCGCAGCTTATCGATGCACTCGATGGCGGTGTTGGCGGCAGTATCAAAGCCAATGCAGTAATTGGTGCAGCTGATGTCGTTGTCAATGGTGCCGGGAATGCCGATCACATTGATGCCATACTTGGACAGCGCCTGGGCACCCCGGAAGGTACCGTCGCCGCCAATGGCAATAATGGAGTCGATACCCAGGAATTTGCAGGCGGAGACCGCCTTGCGCTGGCCTTCCTCCGTCATAAACTCTTTGCTCCGGGCGGTATAGAGAATGGTGCCGCCCCGGTTGATGGTATGGGCTACGCTCTTCTCGTCCAGCTTCACGATATCGCCGGTGATCAGGCCATTCCAGCCCCGGCGGATGCCATAGCACTCAATGCCATGGTACATGGCGGTACGGACAACCGCCCGGACGCAGGGGTTCATACCGGGGGCATCGCCGCCGGAAGTCAGCACGCCGATTCTTTTGACACTCATAAAAAAGTCCTCCCGTTGCGTTATTATCACAATTCTATTTTACCGATTCTTCCCGGAAATGTAAAGGTATATTTTCCTTTTTTTGATTTTTCTCTTGACTGTAAAGTAGGTTCATAGTATACAATAACAGCATAGAAAAGGAGGGATGCATATGCTGATCCGAGACTTGGAACTGGAAACAGGCCTGGACAGGGCAACCATCCGCTTTTATGAGCGGGAAGGGCTGATCACACCCCAGCGGCAGGAAAACGGTTATCGTGACTATACCGAGCATCACCGGGACACCCTGCTGAAAATCAAGCTGCTGCGGCAGCTGGGTGTCAGCCTGGAACGGCTGAAAGCCCTGGAGGCAGGGGAGAACACCCTGGCAGAAGTTCTGGATTCCCAGCTTGCCCAGCTGGATGCCCAGCGGGAGCAACTGCAACGCTCCCGGGCGGTCTGTGCCCAGATGCGGGAGGATGGCAGCCGGTTTGATTCCCTGGATGCCCGGCACTATTTAGCCCTGCTGGAACAGCCCCAGGAGCCCCAGAAACCGCCCACTGTGTTCTCCGAGTGTACCCCCAGGGAATACCACCCCATCCGCCGCTTTGCTGCCCGGATGATGGACTACGCGCTGCTGTGGCTGATCGTGGAATTTTTGATTGTGGTAGTTCTCCGGATTCGGGTGGTATCCACCCTTTGGGACATGGTTCTGGACTACGGTCTGCTGTTTCTCTCCGTACCCCTCCAGGCCTGGATGCTCCACAAATGGGGCACCACTCCGGGAAAATGGGTCATGGGGCTGTCCGTTCCCTCCGAGGATGGCAGCTTCCTGGACTACAGCAGTGCCCTGAACCGGGAAAAGGATGTTCTGAAATTGGGTCTGGGCTACGGCATCCCAGGTTACAGCCTGTACCGTCTCTACCGTAGCTGGCAGGACTATGGCGACTGGGAGCCGGAGTGGGATTGGGAATGCGAATATACCTATCAAATACCTTCCCCAAGGCAAAAGGGCATTCTTGCAGCGGGGGTGGCACTGTGTGTGCTTCTGAGCATCGTGACCATCCGGGATCAGTTTCTGCCCCGCTATCGGGGAGATCTCACCGTTACCCAGTTTGCGGCGAACTATAATTACTATCTGGAGCTTCTGGAGGATGATGTGGATGACACCCAGAAGCTGACCCGGGAAGGGAAGCACCACCCCCCGCGACAGCAGCACCACCGTGTATATCTGGGGCGAGCCGGAAAATCCTGCTTTCGATTTTACATACACCCTGGAAGGGTCGTATCTGACGAAGATCTCCTATGAAAACCGCTGGACCAACGCCCCCTATTATTCTCCTATGCCTATTTGCCGGATTCTGGCCCAAACCTGCGTTCTTTCCCGGCATCATGCCGCACCGGGGGACTTGCTGCGCTTGGAACAGCTTCTGGAAGAACAGCTGGGCCAGGCGTCGGGGCATATCCGCTTTGGGGAAGTGGAGATTCTTTGGCAAATCCAGGGAGAGAATCTCCAGTATGCCGGCGACGGGATCTATTTCGTTTCTCAAAGCGACTTGGACAGCAGCCTGGCAGTACAATTTCAGATCAGTATGGGAACCGAATAAACAGTGGGGACACCCCTGTGGCCCAGGCGTTTCTGGAATCCATGAATGCGCTGTTGCTGCAAACAGAGCAGCTGAACAACAGTGCAGCAGCGGCGAAATCCTACGAGGAACCGCTGAACAAGGCAAAGGCATAAGAACCCCCCAGTCGAGGAGAATGTGTCCACGACTGGGGGATGTCATTTTGTGCGAAAAAGTTGGGAGAGGGGAAAGCCCGAAAGGCCGTTTTGGGGCCTGGCTGGGTGCCCATGAAAACGAACGCAACAAAATAGAAGTTTTGTTGCGTTCAGGCTCTATTTATGATATAATAGAAGCAGCGAAGCATTTCCAGGCCTAAATTTGCCCATTCGTAGGCAGATACCTGGCGTGCAGCTGGATCCCGGGTATTATGACCATCCCCGGGAGTTTCCTCGATCGATGGTACGCGGACCTGCGAAGCCGTCACCAGACCGGATGTCTGCACGCCCGTTAATCGGTATCTACCCGGGCATGTATTGTGCTATCGTCATTTCTGGACAGACTGCACCCGGCCAATCATTTACAGCCGACCAGGAACGCCAGCAGTTCCCGTCTGGCGCCTTCAGCGTCCAACAAATCACCGGCAGCGCTGCGCTTTCCGTACTGCTGGGTGAAAACTTCCCGGAAATGTTCCGAAGGCGTGTTGCTGACAACGAATAAACGCTTCGAAATCGCCAAATATTGATCCAGTAATTTAGGTTTTCCCTGAAAAAAGCAATTACTCCGCTCATTGAATATAAAAAAGTTTGCGCAGGGATAATCACAGTAATTCGGAAGAATAAAATACACCAAATCGCTGCGGATGATCGCATCCAAAATACGGCATTCCATATCCTCAGTATGCGGACAGGCTGCACCGCCTTGCAAGCATTCGTAACCGCAAGCGCCACAGGGTGTTATGGAAAAATCAGAAAAGGAAAACATGGATGAATTCGGAACCACAGCATGGATCATTTCCCCGATTTTCTGGCAATTACCGTTATTTCGCGAACTAAATGAAAGAATTAAGGCCACAAAAGAACACTCCTCTGCAGAAAGGTGAAGATATCTATGCAAAAATACCAGGATTGCCCACAAATTCTCAAAGAATTCCTGATTTATCACGAGAATATCAAAGGCCAGTCCCAACTGACAATATCCGAATACTATCTGGATCTTCGTATGTTTCTGCGGTTCATTCGCCTGATGCGTTGTGATATGCCTCTATCCACGCCTTTGGAGGATGTGCCCATCAAAGACATTGACCTGGCTTTCATTCGGGACATCGAAACCTCGGATATCTTTGATTTTCTGTCCTATTTATCCAATGACAGGGCCATCCGCCCGGAATCCGGTGCGCCGGAGTATGGTATTTCCGCCAGTGCCCGGGCCAGAAAGTTGTCCGCAATCAAATCCTTCTACAAGTATCTTACCACACGGACCAAGCAATTGCAAGATAATCCCGTTGCAGATCTGGAATACCCCAAACTGCGTAAGAGTTTGCCAAAATATCTGACATTGGAGCAGTCCTCTGCCCTGCTCCAGGCAGTTTCCGGCCCCAATGAGAAGCGGGATTATGCCATTCTCATGCTGTTCCTCAACTGCGGCATTCGTCGCAGCGAGTTGGTCGGCCTGAATCTGACGGATGTCTATGAGGATCGAATTCGTGTGGTGGGCAAAGGCAATAAGGAACGCTTTGTCTACTTCGGCTCCGCTTGCCGCAGAGCGATTGATGCCTACCTGGTGGAGCGGGAGCAAATCGAGCTGTCTGACAACCGGGCCCTCTTTGGCTCCCGGGATCGGAACCGGATCAGCGTATCCGCAGTCCATCGCCTGGTAAAGAAAGCCCTGCTCCAGGCAGGTCTGGATGCGACCCAATTCTCCGCCCATAAGCTGCGGCACACAGCGGCGACCATGATGCTCTCCGGCGGTGTGGATGTCAAGACCGTCCAAGAGGTTCTGGGTCACGAGAATTTGAATACCACCCAAATCTATACCCATATTGAAAGCACGGAATTGAAAATCGCCGCAGAGGCCAATCCCCTGTCCAAGCTGGATTTCGCAAAAGACGGTTCCAGTGAAGTGGAGTAAATAATTTCCGTAATTCAGAAAAGCAACCAAAAGTTGTCAGGAAATCAATGTCAGAAATGAGGATTCTTATGTCAGTTGGAGAGCGAATCACCCAGCTGCGCAAGCAGAAACAAATGTCCCAGGGAGACCTGGCCACGGCGCTGGAGGTCTCCCGGCAAGCCGTGAGCAAGTGGGAAAATGAGTTTTCCCAAACTTAAAGATACCACACCACAAACCCACGCTTGCATTACTTC
>CAYRYT010000130.1:0-4357 GCA_964428625.1 uncultured Oscillospiraceae bacterium
CCTGTCTGCGGATGCTCCGGTCCAAGCTGGTGGAGATCCGGGAGCGGGAGCATCTGGAAAAGATCTCTGACATCAAGGGTGTCCAGAAGAAGATCGAATGGGGCAGCCAGATCCGCAACTATGTCTTTATGCCCTACACCCTGGTCAAGGACACCCGCACCGGCTGCGAAACCTCCAATGTCAACGCCGTGATGGACGGTGCCCTGGATTCCTTCATCAACGCCTACCTGACCTGCGCCGCCACCGGCAACTGGGTCACCAAATAATGGCGGTTTTTCTTGAATTTTTACTTGCAATCAGTCCCCTGCCATGCTATAATAGGTAGGCTACTGTAAATATCTGCCCGCTTTGCGTGGCATTTTGCTCGCTGTCCGCATTTCCGCGGATGCGGACATCTGTTGGAGGGAGGTTAAAAATATGGCACCTTTTGAAATCGTTCTGACTGTTCTGGAGTGCATCGCCAGTGTCCTGCTGATCCTGGTCATCCTGGTGCAGTCCGGCAAGGAGTCCGGTCTGTCCGGCGCTTTGGCTGGCAACAGCGACAGCTATCTGAGCAAGAATAAGTCTGCCGGTCTGGATAAGAAGCTGGCTTCCGCCACCAAGTGGATCGCTCTGGTGTGGATCCTGCTGACCCTGGCTCTGAGCCTGGTTTGATCCTGATAGAATGGCCCGCGGTTCGTCCGCGGGCTTTTTCTTTTAAGATTTTCTTGTATGTATTGACTTATTTCCCCATTCGGTGTTAAAATATAACCAATCTTGATCCTAACTGGAGGTAGTTCCGTGGAATATATCGCCCAACTCATTACCAACCCCTTCCTGCTCACCGCCGTCATGGCCTGGGCACTGGCTCAAATCGCCAAAACCGTGATCTTCTGCATCATGACCAAGCAGTGGAATCCGGAGCGGCTCATCGGTGACGGTGGTATGCCCAGCGGCCACTCCGCTACGGTCTCCGCCCTCGCCACCATGACCGGACTGATGTGCGGCTTCCACTCCTTCGAATTCGCCGCCGCAGCGGTGCTGGCCATCATCGTCTGCCACGATGCCATGGGCGTGCGCCGGGAGACGGGAAAGCAGGCCGTCATCCTCAATGACATTCTGGAAAACTACAGCGAATGGATCAAGGAGGAAAACGCCGAGATCCGCCTGAAGGAATTCGTGGGCCACACTCCCGCTCAGGTCAGCGTAGGCATTGCCCTGGGCATTATCAGCGCCATTATCATGTTCCAGTTCTATCGATAAACTCTCAAGGCGGTCTGTTCCCCGGAACAGACCGCCTTTGTCATTTCCCTCGGGGGAAGTTCCAGGAAGTGGGAGTTTTCCCCTTTATTCTGCTTGCATTTTTCTCACCGGACAATTATAATGATAGTATCGATTTCTTGATTTCAGAAAGGCAGGGTTTCTTATGGAAGAACGCTACACCGATCCCACCCCCCGGCCGCCCCGTCGCCGCCGGCGCAAGAGCAAGCTGCAGATCTTCAAGGAAGATTCCCTGCCGGTGCTCATTGGTGCGGTCAGCGTCGTGCTTATTATCATCTTCATCGCCGGTTCCGTGACCCGGAATATGGCCTATCGCCAGGCCGCCCAGGAGGAGAGCCAGGCTGCCTACGAATCCTCCGTGGCAGAAGCCGCCCGGCTCCAGCAAGAGGCGGATGCCCTGGTCGCCCAGGCCGATGCCCTGGCCCAGGAATATGACTATCTGGCTGCGGTGAAGGTGCTGGATACCTTCCACGGCGAGCAGGACAGCTTCCCCGTCCTCGCCGCCCGCTACACCGAATACGCCGCCCAGGCAGAGGCCAGCGTCACCTGGTCCGACCCGGCCCAGTATGGCGTGCTGGCCTTCCATCCCCTGATGGCAGATCCTGCCAAGGCCCTGGCCGACAGCACCTATGGCGGCATTTTCAACCGGGACTATACCACCTGCAATGAATTCCGCACCATCCTCCAGCAGCTCTACGACAACGGCTATATGCTGGTCAGCTACCGGGATCTGCTGCGCACAGAGGGCGATACCGTGACCTTCCAGGGTCTTACCCTGCCCCAGGGGAAAAAGCCCCTGCTCCTGATCCAAACCAATGTGAACTACTACCGCTACACCACCGGCTGCGGCGGCTTTGCCAATCGCCTGGCCCTGGATGGACTGGGACAGCTCACCACGGAAATGACCGATGGCGAAGGCCAGACGGTACAGGGCGAATTTGACCTGGTGCCCATTCTGGAGTCCTTCCTGGAGTCCCACCCGGACTTCTCCTTCAAGGGGGCCCGGGCAGTTCTGGCAGTCTCCGGCTACGAGGGTGTCTTTGGCTACCGTGTGGATCGGGATTCCCAGGCGGCCCTCACCGAGGAAGAATACCAGGCTCAGCTCCAGGGTGCCACTGCCGTGGCCCAGGCGCTGAATACGGCGGGCTACGAATTCGCCTGCTACACCTACGCCACGGATTACTACAGCGGCTTCACCGCCACGGAAGTCCAGGCGGATCTAGCCGGATGGACCAATGAGATCGGCTCCATTCTGGGCAGCACCAGCATCTTCGTCTGCCCCAACGGCTGCGATGTCACAGGGGAGATGGATTCCGGCAGCGAGAAGGTCACCGTTCTCCGGGAGAATGGCTACCGTTGCTTCATTGGCATGGCCAAGGAGGGGGCATTCTGGTCCACCGCCGGGACGAACTATTTCTGCCAGGGCCGTCTGCTGGTCAGCGGCGCGAATATGGCCCACAATGGCCAGTGGTTTCAGTCCTTCTTTACCCCCAGCCAGGTGCTGGAGGAAAGCCGGGGGGACATTCCCCAGTAACCGAACAACGGAAAATGTGGGAGAAGCCGGTAAGGCTTCTCCCGCTGCTTTTATTTCAGGCCGTTGCCCCGAAGCTCGATGATCTGATCCCGCAGGACCGCCGCATACTCGTATTCCATCATACGGGCTGCTTCCTTCATCTGCTTTTCCAGACGGGCAATTTCCTTCTCCTTCTCCGCCTTGGTCATCTTCACACCGGAGCGGCCCTTCCGCTCCGCCGTAGGCGAAGATATCTCGATGAGATCCCGGACGGACTTGATCACCGTCTTGGGGACAATGCCATGCTCCCGGTTGTAGACATCCTGAATTTCCCGGCGGCGGGCCGTTTCGTCCAGCGCCGCCCGCATGGAAGGGGTCTCCCGGTCGGCATAGAGAATAACCAGGCCGTCGGCATTCCGGGCTGCCCGGCCGATGGTCTGAATCAGGCTGGTCTCGCTGCGCAGGAAGCCTTCCTTATCCGCATCCAGGATGGCCACCAGGCTCACCTCCGGCAGATCCAGACCCTCCCGCAGGAGGTTGATGCCCACCAGCACATCGAATTTCGCCATGCGAAGATCCCGAATGATCTCCATCCGCTCCATAGCGCCGATATCCGAATGCATATAGCGTACCTTGATCCCCGCCTGCTGGAGGTAAACCGTCAGATCCTCCGCCATTTTCTTGGTCAGAGTGGTCACCAGCACCCGTTCATCCCGGGCAGTCCGGGCATTGATCTCCCCAATGAGGTCATCGATCTGCCCCTCAATGGGCCGCACCTCCACCATCGGGTCCAGCAGACCCGTGGGGCGGATCACCTGCTCCACCGTCTGGCCAGAGCGGCTCTGCTCATAGGTTCCGGGGGTTGCGGAGACATAGATGACCTGATTGATCTTCTTGTCAAATTCCTCAAAATTCAAAGGCCGGTTATCATAGGCCGAGGGCAGGCGGAAGCCGTAATTCACCAGGGCATCCTTCCGGCTCCGATCCCCGGCATACATGGCCCGGCACTGGGGCAATGTCACATGACTCTCATCAATGAACATGAGGTAATCCTCGGGGAAATAGTCCAGCAAGGTGGTGGGAGGCGTGCCCGGTGCCCGGCCCTGGATCACCCGGGAGTAGTTCTCGATGCCGTTGCAGAAGCCAATCTCCGTGAGCATTTCGATATCATAGGCCGTCCGCTGGGCAATGCGCTGGGCTTCCAGGAGCTTGTCGTGGGCCCGGAACCAGGCAACCTGCTCGTCACATTCCCGCTGAATCTCGAACATTGCCCGGTGGAGCTTCTCCTTGGAGGCGACATAGTGGGAGGCGGGATAAATGGCCACATGGTCCACATACCGCTCCACCATACCGGAGACGGCGTTGATTTCGCTGATCCGGTCCACCTCGTCTCCGAAGAACTCCACCCGGATGGCTCTGCCGGACCAGTAAGCGGGGTAAATTTCCAGGGTATCCCCCCGGAGTCGGAACTTATTTCGGGAAAAATCCAGGTCGTTGCGCTCATAGCGGATCTCCGTCAGCTTTTGCAGCACGGAGTCCATGGGGTATTCCTTCCCCACCCGGAGGGATACCACCATGCTCTTA
>CAYRYT010000131.1:0-4207 GCA_964428625.1 uncultured Oscillospiraceae bacterium
TTAACGGAAATTGCTTCAAATCCTGCCCCCGCGCACCTTTTGTTGCTAACACATTGAACGGATTTTCTGCTCCTGCAAATGAAAAAACGGTTGATTTCTGGCTCTGATCCTCCAGTCATCAACCGTTTTTTGCTGCTATATGCGTGTTTCATCCTCAAAACAGGGCTATAAAAGAGAATTGACTCACAAGTCTTGGTAGACTTATGAGTCAATCATTATGGTTGCGGAGGCAGGACTCGAACCTACGACCTCCGGGTTATGAGCCCGACGAGCTTCCAACTGCTCTACTCCGCGATATTGGGTGCATCTCTCAAATGCCTGATTATTATAGCATGGGGTGTTCCCTTTGTCAAGCACTTTTTTCGTTTCCTCCGGTGCCGCGGCAGATGCCACGGCACCGGAGGGCAAATTTCCTATTACAGCTCGCAGGTACCGGCAGTCCGGGGGAATGGCAGCACATCCCGGATGTTCGCCATGCCCGTCAGGTACATGACGCACCGCTCGAAGCCCAGGCCAAAGCCGGCGTGACGGGCGGAACCATACTTGCGCAGGTCCATGTAGAAGCCATAGTCCTCCGGCTTCATGCCCAGCTCCTCAATGCGGTTCTTCAGGATCTCATAATTGTCCTCACGCTGGGAGCCGCCGATGATCTCGCCAATGCCGGGAACCAGGCAGTCCATGGCAGCCACGGTCTTGCCGTCGGGGTTGAGCTTCATGTAGAAGGCCTTGATATCCTTGGGATAGTCCGTGACGAACACGGGGCGCTTGAAGATCTCCTCCGTCAGGTAGCGCTCATGCTCGGTCTGCAGGTCGCTGCCCCAATGGACAGGATATTCGAAGCGGTCGTTATGGGCCTGGAGCATCTCAATGGCCTCGGTGTAGGTCACATGGCCGAAGTCGGAGTTCAGCACATGGTTCAGCCGCTCCAGCAGCCCCTTGTCCACAAACTGATTGAAGAAATTCATCTCCTCGGGTGCCTTCTCCAGGACATAGGAAATGATATACTTGATCATATCCTCCGCCAGGCGCATATCGTCGGCCAGATCCGCGAAGGCAATCTCCGGCTCGATCATCCAGAACTCGGAGGCATGGCGAGTGGTGTTGGAATTCTCCGCCCGGAAGGTGGGGCCAAAGGTATAGATATTCCGGAAGGCCATGGCGAAAGTCTCGCCGTTGAGCTGGCCGGAAACCGTCAGGTTGGTGGGCTTACCATAGAAGTCCTGGGAGAAATCCACCTTTCCATCCTCGGTCTTGGGGATGTTGTTCAGATCCAGGGTGGTGACCTGGAACATCTCACCCGCGCCTTCGGCATCGGAGCCGGTGATCAAGGGGGTATGGACATAGACGAAGTCCCGGTCCTGGAAGAACTGGTGAATGGCCATGGCCGCCAGGCTGCGGACACGGAACACGGCCTGGAAGGTGTTGGTCCGGGGACGCAGATGGGTCATGGTACGCAGATACTCCAGGGTGTGGCGCTTCTTCTGCATGGGATAGTCGGAAGCGGAGGGGCCCTCCACGGTCACGGTCTCCGCCTGGATCTCAAAGGGTTGCTTGGCATCGGGGGTGAGAATCAGCTTACCCTTGATGATCAGGGCCGCGCCCACATTGGTCTTGGAGATCTCCTGGAAATTCTCCATGGTATCGTGATAGACCACCTGGACGGGGGTGAAATAAGTACCGTCGTTGAGGACGATGAAGCCAAACTGCTTGCTGGCACGGATTGAACGCACCCAGCCGCCCACCTGGACCTCCCGGTCCGCATAGGCAGCGGTATTCTTAAACAGGTCACGAACAGAAATCAGTTCCATAGTTTTCTACCTCTCTCGCTTGTGAAAGTCAATATAAAAAGTATACGCCAAATCCAGGGATTTTACAAGAGGAAAGTTGCGATTTTATCAGAAAAATCCTGAGATCCACCACCCCAGCACCAGCAGATGGGCCGGATAGAAGGCATAGAAGGCAAATTGCGTCCAGGGGGAGGTGGTTTTCTTCCCGCCGCTGTAGGCGCAGATGGGCACCATGGCCCCCACCGCCGCCAGCTGAACCGGAATCCCGGCCCAGGTCACACTGGGCATCAGCAGGCACAGAAGTCCCACCAAAAGGCCCTGAACCCGGCGGCACTGGGGATGCTCCCGGGTGAACAGAAAAATCGCCACCATCATCACCCCAAAGCCCCCATAGTCGCATCGCAGGGCCTCCGCCAGAACCACAAAGGGCACCACCATCAGGATCTTCCCCGGCATGGTGCTGCATCTCCGGGCCAACCGTCCCATGAGGAAGGCCAGGAACAGGGTGACCATGACGCTCTGCCCCGCCCAGCTGAACCGGCCATAGACAAAGCGGTCAAAGGCAAACTCCGAAATCACCAGAGACACCAGCAGCCGCAGGCCGTAGCGCCGGGACGAGCGGGTATGGACGATCCCCTCCCCCAGCAAAAAGGCGAATATAGGGAAGGCGATCCGCCCCACCACCCGCAGGAGCAAGGGCCCGCCCAGGGCAACGCCGATATGGTCCAGGAACATGGCGGTACAGGCAATGGCCTTCAGCCCCTCCTGGGACAGGTTTTTTCGGTTCATAGGCTCCTCCTTCCGGGCATGGGAAAAGGTACCGCCGGGAAGGCGGTACCTTTGGCATCAAATCTCCAGCTCCAGCTTGCTGACAACGCGCTCACAGCGCAGGCACAGGCCGTCGGCATGGGTGCTGGGGGTATGCATCCAGCACCGGGGGCACTTGGTACCCTTGGCCTCGGAGACACCGATGGTCAGGACGGGGAAATTCACACCGGAAGCCACCTCGGCACCGGCCTCGGGGGCGCTCCAATCCACGGCGGAGACAATGCACACCTCCGCCAGATTCACGCCCTGGCAGGCATTTGCCAGAGTCTCGTCCTCGGTTTCCAGGGTCACATGGGCCTCCAGGGCCTTGCCGATCCGCTTGTCGCCACGGGCCTTCTCCAGGACGCCGTTGACATCCTGACGCAGCTTCATAATGACATCCCACTTGGCCATGGCGGCATCGTCCAGGAGGCAGGCGGCGAAATCCGCAGGCATCTGATTCAGGAGGATGTTCCGCCGGTCGTCGCTGTCCAGATGGGGCATGGACTGCCAGATCTCATCGCAGGTGAAAGCCAGGATGGGGGCAAAGAGCTTCGCCATGGCATCGACGATATAGTACAGGGCCGTCTGGGCGGAGCGGCGGCGCAGGCCGGTGCGGTCCTCGCAGTAGAGCCGGTCCTTCAGGATGTCCAGGTAGAAGCTAGACAGCTCCACCACGCAGAAATCGTTGATCTCATGGGTGACCACATGGAACTCATAGCCGTTGTAGGCCTTACGCACGGCCTTCACCAGCTGGTCCAGCTTGGTCAGGGCCCACTTATCCAGCTCCTCCAGGGACTGGGCGGGCACCAGGTCGGTGTTGGGGTCAAAGTCCGCCAGGTTGCCCAGGCAGTACCGGGCGGTGTTGCGGAACTTCAGGTAATTCTGGGCGATCTGCTTAAAAATCTCCTTGGAGCAGCGCACATCGGCGTGATAGTCGGAGGAAGCAGCCCACAGGCGGATGATATCGGCACCGAAGTCCTTAATCAGGTCGGCGGGATCCACACCGTTGCCCAGAGATTTGTGCATGGCCCGGCCCTGGCCGTCCACGGTCCAGCCATGGGTCAGGACCTGGCGGAAGGGCGCGCCCTGGTCCAGGGCACCCACAGAGGTCAGCAGACTGGACTGGAACCAGCCACGGTACTGGTCAGCACCCTCCAGGTGCACATCCGCGGGCCACAGCTCGGGGGTGCGGTGCATGAGGGAGGCGTAGTGGGTGGAGCCGGAGTCGAACCAGCAGTCCAGGGTATCCTTCTCCTTGGTGAAGGTCTTGCCACCGCAGTGGGGGCAGGTGAACCCTTCGGGAACCAGCTCCACGGCCTCCTTCTCGAACCAGATATTGGAGCCATGGGCATCAAAGAGCTGGGACAGCTTCTCGATGGATTCCGGGGTAGAGACAGGCTTGCCGCAGTCCTCGCAGTAGAACACGGGGATGGGCAGACCCCAGCGGCGCTGGCGGGAAATGCACCAATCCGCCCGCTCCCGGATCATGCTGACCATCCGGTCCTCGCCCCAGGCGGGGAACCACTGGACATTCTCGATGGCCTGGATGGCCTGATCCTTGAAGGACTCCACGGAGCAGAACCACTGGGGGGTAGCCCGGAAGATGATGG
>CAYRYT010000132.1:0-4150 GCA_964428625.1 uncultured Oscillospiraceae bacterium
GGCGCTTACCGACCATCATCAGCAGACCACGACGGGAGTGGTTGTCGTGCTTGTGGACACGCAGGTGATCGGTCAGCTCGTTGATGCGAGCGGTCAGAATAGCGATCTGGACCTCGGGAGAACCGGTGTCGCCCTCGTGGGTAGCATTGTCCAGGATAACCTGGGTCTTCTTTTCCTTGAGAATCATGGTTAAATCCACCTTTTCATAAATTTACCGCGTGCCAAGTAAGAGGGTCGGTGACTCCCCGAAACTGAGCGACGGGCATAAAAATCTTGTCTGGCATAGCCAGCCTGGATATCATATCACGAGTTTCCCCAAAAGTAAAGGGAAAGTTTCGATTTTTTCAGATTATTTCCAGGGAAGCCGCCATTTCCCCGTCCCGGTGGATCTGTTCCGTCAGTGCCTCCAGGGAGGGAAAGGTACGCTCCGGCCGGAGAAAGCGGTGGAAGGTCAGCGTCAGCTCCCGGCCGTAGAGGTCGCCGGCATAATCCAAAATCCAGCTTTCCGTCCGCACCTCATGGCCCCCCACCGTGGGGCGGGAGCCCACATTGGTCACCGCCCGGTAGTTTCTGCCGTCAATGGTCACCACCGCGGCGTAAACACCCCTGCGGGGCACCACCACCTGGGGGGGAATGGGGATATTGGCCGTGGGGATCCCCAGGGTCCGCCCCAGCTGGCGGCCCAGGGTCACCCTCCCCGTCAGCAGATGGGGGTGGCCCAGGAACCGGTTGGCCTGCTCCACCTCCCCTGCCTCCAGCAGAGAACGGATATGGGTGCTGGACAGGCGCACCCCGTCCAGCCGCTGCTCCGGGACCCGGATGCAGGGCAGTCCCTGTTCCCGGCAAAAAGTCTGGAGCTTCTCGCCATCCCCATCTCCTCCGGCGCCGAAGCGGAAATCATCCCCGCAGACGAAGCCCCCGGCACCCTGTTCCAGCAGAGTCCGAAGGAAGGTCTCCCAGGGGGTGGTCATCACTTCCCGGGTCACCGGCAGCACCGTCACCCGCTCCACGCCAAAGCCCTTCAGAAGCGTTTCCCGGGTGGGAACATCCGTCAGGAGACGGGGCGGCTCCGGCGTAAACAGGGACTGGGGGTGTTGGGAAAAGGTTATGGCTCCCAGACAGCAGCCCGAAGCACGGGCAAGCTCCCCGCCTGCACGGAGCAGGGCCTGATGGCCCAGATGGACACCGTCAAAAAAGCCCAGGGCATAAATCATCTTCTTCATACCTGGAAAAAGCTCTTTACGGTAGACATAACACCATCCGTCACCTGGCCCAGCATGAGAAATTCCCCGCTCTGGCTATACACCCGGTACCGGCCCGGGGCCACTGCCAGGGTGAAGCTGTTGCCGTTGCGGCAACGCTTTTCCTGATTGGGAGTCAGGGTGAGCTGGGGGAGTTCCCGGAACATGGTATCCAGGCTCAGCAGGTACTGCTCCGGGTGCTCCGCCGCCAGGAGGGTCTCCAGGGGCACGGCCTGGTCCAGGGTATAGGCACCGGCAGAGGTCCGGCGCAGCTGCTCCATGCAGCCGCCGCAGCCCAGGGCTTCCCCGATATCCTTACACAGGGTTCGGATATAGGTACCCTTGGAGCAGTGCACCGCCAGACGGGCCCGATCCCCGGTGAAATCCAGCAGCTCCAGCCGGTGAATGGTAATGGGCCGGGGCTGACGCTCCACAGTCTTTCCCTTCCGGGCCAGGTCACAGAGCTTCTGGCCATTGATCTTCAGTGCGGAGTACATGGGGGGCACCTGGAGGATCTCCCCCCGGAACCGGGGCAGCACCGCCTCCATCTCCTCCCGGGAAACGCTGACCGGCCGCTCCTGCACCACGGTTCCCGTGATGTCCTCGGTATCCGTGGTGATCCCCAGGCGCAGTACCGTCTCATAGGTCTTTTCCGCATGCTCAAAGAACTCCACACCCCGGGTCGCCCGGTCCACAAATACCGGCAGTACCCCGGTGGCCATGGGGTCCAGGGTTCCTCCATGGCCGATCCGCCGGGTCTGGAATACCCGGCGCAGCCGGGCAGTCACATCCTGGCTGGTCCAGCCCTCCGGCTTATCTACGATCACAATTCCGTTCATAGGCTACATCCGTTTCTCTTGGTTTCTCCGCCGCAGCACTGCTGCATCACTTGGGCTACTGCCTGGGCCGTTTCCTCCAGGGTCGCCTGGCTGGATCCTCCCGCAGCGCCCTTATGGCCGCCGCCCCCAAATTGGGCGCAGACCGCGGCAGCATCGCAGCCGGGAACGGCCCGGACGGAAATTTTCACCTTCCCCTGGCCGTTCTCCCGGAGGGTCGCCGCCATTTTCACCCCTTCGATGGAGCGGGGGAAGCCGGAGATGTTCTCCATATCGTCCTCAGTAACCCCCAGTTCCCGTTCCACCGCCAGGGGGATGGGGCAGACCGCCAGCGTTCCCTGGGCATAGAAGCGGGTATTCTGGGTGATCCAAGCCTGGATCTTCAACCGGGGGAAGGAATTGGTCTCAAACAACGCCTGATTGATGGCAAACAGGCTGCCACCGGCCTGGGCGCAGGCCTGGGCCACGGCAAAGGTATGGGCGGTGGTATTGGCATAGCGGAAGCAGCCCGTATCCGTGGCCACGGCGGTGTACAACGCCTCCGCCATGGGCACATCCAGGGTCACCCCCATCTCCCGCAGCACATCGTAGACGATCTCTCCGCAGGCACCCGCACCGCCGTCCACCAGCTCCAGGGGGGTGAAGGAAGTCGCCGTGGCGTGGTGATCCACCCGCAGCTGGATCCGCTCCTGATAGACCTGGAAGCATTCCGGCAGCATATTGGGGCTGGCCACATCCACGCTCACCAGCACATCCCCCGCCTCCGGCGTTTCCTTGGTCAGGCCCTGGTGGAGATGAGCGTACTTGGGGGTAATTTCCGTGTTCTCCAGGATATGGGCCACCTTCCCCAGCCGGCGCAGGCCCCGGCACAGCACGGCTGCAGAGCCCAGGGTATCCCCGTCGGGGCGGCGGTGGGTCACCAGGGCAAACCGGTCATGGCTTTCCAGCCACCGGGCCGTCTCACTCCTGGTCAGGCTGGTCATCGTTGGAAACCTCAAGGGAATTGATCAGCTCCAGCATTCTGGCGCCGTAGGTAATGGAATCGTCCAGCTCCCACACCAGCTCCGGGGTATAGCGCAGCTGCATGGCGTGGCTCAGCTCCCGGCGGAGCCAGCCGCCGGCGGATTTCAGGCCCTTCATAGCCTCCGCCGCCCGGTCAGCCTCCAGGAAGCTCACATAGACCTTGGCGTAGCGCAGGTCCGGGGTTGCTTCCACCCGGGTAATGGAGATCATGGTATTCTGCACCCGGGGATCCTTCACGGCGCGCAGCAGGGATGCCAGCTCCTTCTGGATCTGCTCGTTGATGCGGATAATACGATTGGATGCCATAGGTTCATCCTCCTTAGTTTATGATAAATAGGCTTTTACGGACAAAACCAGCCGCCGCTGGCGCGGTGCGGCTGGTTTTGATTGATTTTGCTTATCGCTTGACTTCCTGCATGACGAAGCACTCGAAAATGTCGCCTTCCTTGATGTCATTGAACTTGGCAATGCTCATGCCGCATTCGTAACCGGCGGTGACCTCCTTGGCCTGGTCCTTAAAGCGCTGCAGGGAGCCGACCTCACCCTCATGGATGACGATGTTATCCCGCAGGACGCGCACCTGGGCATCCCGGGTGACCTTGCCGTCCTTGACCATACAGCCGGCGACGGTGCCCACGGCGCTGACCTTGTAGGTCAGGCGGACCTCGGCATGACCGATGATGGCTTCCTCATAGGTGGGAGCCAGCATACCCTTCATGGCAGCCTCGATCTCGTCGATGGCATCATAGATGACCCGGTAGAAGCGCATCTCCACACCGGAGCGGTGGGCGCTGGCCTGGGCAGCGGAATCTGCCCGGACATTGAAGCCAACGATGATTGCGCCGGAAGCGGAAGCCAGCAGAATATCGGACTCGCTGACGGCACCCACACCGGTGTGGATGCAACGGACCCGGACCTCCTCGTTGGAGATCTTCTCAAGGGAAGCCTTCACGGCCTCGGCGGAGCCCTGAACATCGGCCTTGACGATCAGGGACAGTTCCTTCATCTCCCCCTCCTGCATCTTGGCAAAGAGGTTATCCAGGGTGACCT
>CAYRYT010000133.1:0-4129 GCA_964428625.1 uncultured Oscillospiraceae bacterium
GGCATTGATGACCTCCGTCAGATTGTGGGGCGGAATATTGGTGGCCATACCCACGGCGATGCCGGAGGATCCGTTCACCAGCAGGTTGGGGAAGCGGCTGGGAAGGACCCGGGGCTCCTTCCGGGATTCGTCGAAGTTGGGATCCCAGTCCACGGTATCCTTGTCGATGTCCCGAAGCATTTCGTTGGACATTTTGGACAGTCTTGCCTCGGTGTAACGGTAGGCAGCCGGGGGGTCACCGTCCACGCTGCCGAAGTTACCGTGGCCATCCACCAGCAGATACCGCATGGAGAAGTCCTGGGCCAGGCGGACCATGGCATCGTATACCGAAGAGTCGCCATGGGGATGATATTTACCCAGCACATCGCCCACGCAGGTCGCGGATTTCTTAAAGGGCTTGTCGGAGGTCAGGCCGCTTTCGTACATGGTGTACAGGATCCGGCGGTGGACAGGCTTCAGGCCGTCCCGGACATCGGGCAGTGCCCGGCCCACGATGACGGACATGGCGTATTCAATATAGGATTTCTCCATCTCCTCCACCAGGTGGCTCTCGGTGATCACCTGATCCGGAAAGGCGATATCCTCCGGTTTGTAGCTTCTGTTGTGTGCCATAAAGCACCTCCAATATAGTTCACACTTTCCCGGGAAAATGAAAAAAATCCCGGGTTTTTTGGGTCAAATATCAATATTGATCGCGTACTTGGCGTTGCGCTCGATCCATTCCTTCCGGGGCTCCACGGCCTCGCCCATGAGGACAGTGAAGATCTCGTCGGCCTTCCGGGCATCGTCCAGGGTGATCCGGCGCAGGCTCCGCTTCTCCGGATCCATGGTGGTCTCCCACAGCTCGTGGGGGTCCATCTCACCCAGGCCCTTGAACCGGGAAATGTCAACCTTGGCGTTGCCCTCACCCCGCAGCTCCGCGGAGACCAGGTCCCGCTCCTCGTCGGAGTAGGCGACCCGCTCGGTCTTGCCCTTTTTCAGCTTGTACAGGGGCGGCACGGCGGAATAGACGAAGCCCTGCTCAATGAGGGGACGCATATACCGGAAGAAGAAGGTCAGCAGCAGAGTCCGGATATGGGCACCGTCCACATCCGCATCGGCCATGATGATGACCTTGTGGTAGCGCAGCTTTTCCAGGTCGAATTCCTCGCCAATTCCGGCGCCCAGGGCCACGATCAGAGGATAGAGCTTATCATTGCCGTAGATTTTGTCGGCCCGGGCCTTTTCCACATTGAGCATCTTGCCCCACATGGCCAGGATGGCCTGGAACCGGGAGTCTCTGCCCTGAATGGCAGAGCCCGCAGCGGAGTCACCCTCCACGATGTAGATTTCGCACAGGCTGGGATCCCGCTCATTGCAGTCCTGGAGTTTATCGGGCATCTGGCCGGATTCCAGACCGGTCTTGCGGCGGATGGAGTCCCGTGCCCGGCGGGCAGCCTCTCTGGCCCGGTTGGCCATCATAGCCTTTTCCAGGATGGTCTTGGCGGTTTGAGGATGCTCCTCGAAATAGACGCTAAGCTGCTCGTTGACGATCTGATCCACAAGGGTACGGATATAGGCATTGCCCAGTTTTGCCTTGGTCTGGCCCTCGAACTGGGCATCGGTGAGCTTGACGGAGATAATGGCGGTGATACCCTCCCGGCAGTCGTCGCCGGATACCTTGTCATCGCCCTTGATAATGCCGTTCTTCACGCCGTAGTTATTCAGCACCCGGGTCAGGGCGGTCTTGAAGCCCGTTTCGTGCATACCGCCCTCGGGGGTGCGCACATCGTTGGCGAAGGAGAGCATGAACTCGTTGTAGCCGTCGTTATACTGGATGGCGATTTCCGCGGAAGCATCGCCCTTCATGCCCTGCATATAGATGACATCCTGATGGACGGGGGTCTTGTTCTTGTTGCACCACACGGCGAACTCCCGGATACCGCCGGCATAGCACATGGTATCGCTGACAGGTTCCTCCCCCCGGTCGTCGGTGATCTGGATGGACAATCCCGCATTGAGGAAAGCCTCCTCCCGCATCCGCTCGTGGAGGGTATCATAGTCATAGACCGTGGTGTCGAACATTTCCGGATCCGGCTGGAAGGTGACCTCCGTACCGGTGCGGTCCGTCTTGCCCACGATGACCATTTCCTGGGTGATCTGGCCCCGGGCGAATTTCATTTCGTAGATATTGCCGTTTTTGTGGACCCGAACCCGGAGCCACTGGCTCAGGGCATTGACCACGGAGGCACCCACGCCATGCAGACCGCCGGAGACCTTATAGCCGCCGCCGCCGAATTTGCCGCCGGCATGGAGGACGGTGTAGACAACCTCCAGAGCGGGCCGCCCGGTCTGGGGCTGGATGTCCACGGGGATACCACGGCCGTCGTCGGTGACGGTGATGGAATCGCCGGGGTTGATGGTCACGGTGATGTGCTTGCAGTATCCGGCCAGGGCCTCGTCGATGGCGTTATCCACGATCTCATACACCAGATGGTGCAATCCCGAACTGGAAGTGGAGCCGATGTACATACCCGGCCGCTTGCGCACCGCTTCCAGACCCTCCAGGACCTGGATTTGGTTTGCGCCATATTCTTGTGTTACTTTTTCGTCAGACATAAATCCTCCTATCATCGGCCCTGAGCATTGACAGTTGACAGTCATGGTACGGGGCGGCTGTTTCCACCGCCGACCCCATAATTGTCAATTGCCAACGGCAGGTGCCGAGTCAAACAACGATTCCTTTTTCGATTCGCAGGGTCTTGCCCAGCTTGGTATACCGATCCGCCTCGCAGCAGGTAATAAAGACCTGGCCGGAGTTGATCTGGTTCAGTACGAAATCCTGCCTTCCCCCGTCCAGCTCCGACAGCACATCGTCCAGCAGCAGCACGGGCTTGCACCCGGACTCCCGGCCCATCAGCTCCCGCTGCGCCAGCTTCAGGGAAATGGTGGCCGTCCGGGTCTGACCCTGGGAGCCATAGGTTTTCACCGGCAGGTCATTGAGCAGGACATCAAAATCGTCCCGGTGGGGCCCGGTCAGGCACTGGGCCGATTCCAGCTCCCCCCGGTAGTGGCTTTCCAGATGGTTCCGGAGCTGGCCGGCGATCACCGCCGTAGCCGCAAAGGGATCCGTCACCGTGGATACGGTTTTGTAGTGGAGCTGGAAATCCTCCCGGCCTCCGGAAAAATTCCGGTGGAATACCGCCGCCTCCTTGGCAAGGCCTGCATAGAACCGCGCCCGGTAGGAGATGAGCAGCGCCCCCACCTGGCACAGCCGGGCATTGTACTCCGGCAGCACCGCATCCACGGCGGGATTATCAAAGCGATCCTTCAAAATTCGGGATTTTTGCTCCAGAATCCGGGTATATTCCCCCAGGGCCGCCTCGTAATTGGGCCGCAGCTGGCACAGTGCCCCGTCCCCCAGCTTCCGCCGGCCGGCGGAGCCTGCCTTGAGCACCAGCAGATCCTCGGGGCAGAACAGCACCGTGGGCAGAAGGCCGGAGACATCCCCGGCGGTCTTTTTCTTCACTCCGTTGCGGTAGAGCTGGCGGGGTCTGGCAGCGCCGAAGATCACCCAGCGAATGGTCTGGGTCCGGTCCTGGGCGGTGATTGTCCCCTCCAAATCGGCAAAATCCTGGTCAAAGCGAACCATTTCCCCGGTTTTCTGGGCCCGGAAACTCCGGCCGGATCCCAGATAGGCGATGGCCTCCAGGAGATTGGTCTTTCCCTGGGCGTTGTCCCCCACGATGAGGTTCACCCCCGGATCAAAGTCCAGATCCAGTTGGGCATAATTGCGGAAATTGGTTAATTTCAGGTTATTGAGGCTCATGGACGCAAATCAGGTAGGTTTCCCCTTCGTAGGAGAAGGTGTCCCCGGGATAGAGCTTCTTGCCCCGCATGGTGCAGACCTCCCCGTTCACCGTGACCAGACCCTCCTGGATGTCCGTCTTGGCCATGCCGCCGCTTTCCACGGTGTTGGCCAGCTTCATAGCGGATTCCAGCTTGATAAACTCCGTGGCAATCACAACGGGAATTGCCACGGAAGTTTCCTTCTTTCGTACAACTACTTTCATATTTTTTCCTCCAAGAATGCATTCTTCTGTGGATTTTTTGATGGATACACCGCACCCGGATAGGGGGGTACGCCAGC
>CAYRYT010000134.1:0-4040 GCA_964428625.1 uncultured Oscillospiraceae bacterium
CGGGGAGGGTCAGGGTGATACGAGCCTGCTCGTCCTTGACCCGAACCTTGGCCTTAGCGCCGCACACATCGTTGATGGTGGCCTCGGCCATGGTCACAACGGCGGAGACGGCAGCGCAGACAATATCTGCACCGGCCTCGGCGTAACCGCTGTGTCCGGAAATGGAGAAGCCGGTGATCCGGTCATCTTCCATGAAAAATTCGCATCTTGTCATAATTACAGAGCGATCTTGGTGATCTCCACCTTGGTGTAAGGCTGACGGTGACCCATCTTGGACTTCTCGTTCTTCTTGGCCTTGTACTTGAAGACGGTGATCTTCTTGCCTTTGCCGTTCTTGACGACCTTGGCCTCCACAGCGGCGCCCTCCACAACGGGAGTACCGACCTTGGAGTTCTCGCCGTCCAGAATCGCCAGGACCTGGTCGAACTTCACAGTGGACTCGGCTTCCACCTCCAGCTTCTCGATGTACAGGACATCGCCCTCAGCCACGGTGTACTGCTTACCACCGGTCACGATAACTGCTTTCATTTGTTTTCACCTACTTTATGTTGTGTAGTCTCGCTTTTGAGGCGGGTGCAGGCGCACCAACTTGAGCCCCTTCAATGCGGCTGTACTATTTTAGCATTTGCATCGAAAAATGTCAAGGGGAATTTAGAACTTTTTCTTGCCTTTTTTACCGGCTTTTGCTATACTGGGGAACAAAGGTAGGTGTTTCCCATGATGCGATGGATCGCTCTGGTGTTGGCCCTGGCCCTTACAGGGTGTCAGACCCAGGCCCAGCCCGGGGTTCGGACGGTGTTTGCCATGGATACGGTAATGGAATTTAAGATTTGGGGACGGGAGGCAGAGGCAGCCCTGAACGGACTGGCGGAGCTGGTTTCTGATTTGGAAAAGACCTGGTCCGTCACGGATCCCGGTTCTGCTCTGAATACCGGAATGCTGACGGCGGAGGATCAGGCTCTTTTGACGCAGTTGGAGGCCATGACCCGGCGCACCGGGGGCGCCTTCGATCCGAAGCTGCGCCAGGTCAGCCTTGTCTGGGGCTTTTATGAGCAGGAGCATCGGGTCCCTACGGAGGATGCCATCGCCCAGGCACTGGCCAATCCCCAGTGGGATCTGGGCGCGGCCATGAAGGGCTATACCGGGGATCGGGCGGTTTCTCTGCTGGAAAGTCTGGATGTGGAACGGGCCATGCTGAACCTGGGTGGCAATATCCAGACCTATGGCCAAAAGGCCGATGGGACTCCCTGGCAGGTTGCGGTGCAGAATCCGCTGATCAGTGAAGATTATGTGGGGATCCTCAGCGTGGAGGGAACCATGGCCGTGGTGACTTCCGGAGATTACCAGCGGAATTTTACGGAAAATGGGGTAACCTATCATCATATTCTGGATCCCCAGACGGGTTATCCGGCAGACTCCGGTCTCTCCAGTGTAACGGTGATCTGCCGGGAGGGCCTGACGGCGGATTGTCTGTCTACGGCTTTGTTTGTCATGGGCCTGGGGGAGGCTGCCGATTTTTGGCGGGCTTCCCAGGATTTTGAGGCGGTGTTCGTGACCAGGGAGGGGGAGATTTATGCCACCCAGGGAGCGATGCTCTCCGGCTGTCAGTATGAGGTGATCACTCGTGAACAGTAAAACCTGGTTGGCCCTGCTTCTGCTGACGGCCCTGGCCTTCGGCGTCCTGGGCTGGGCGCTGTTGCAGCCTGGGGAGAATGCCCTCCGTGCAGAGGTCTATTCCGACGGAGAGCTGCTCCTGGTTCTGGATTTGCGCCAGGATCAGACCCATACTGTCACCACCCACCGGGGAACCAACGAGATCACCGTGCGGGATGGAAAGGTCGCCGTGACCCAGGCGGACTGTCCCGATGGGCGGTGTGTTCAGCGGGGGTTCTGCGGCGGCGGAGCCCAGATCGTCTGCCTGCCTCACCGGCTGGTGATTCGCTTTGTGGGAGAAGGGGAAATTGATGGCATTTCCGGGTAAAAAATCCTTGACAAATAAGATTTTATCCGGTATAATCTAAGGGTACTTCATGTGAAGCCCCTATGGACGATTAGCTCAGCTGGCTAGAGCATCCGCTTGACGTGCGGAAGGTCATAGGTTCGAGTCCTATATCGTCCACCAAAAGTCACCTTTGTCTACTGACAAAGGTGACTTTTTCGTTCTATGTCAATATATGGTTCCCGTTTCCCTTCCTCCGCGCGGCTGGCCCGGAGGAGGGGGTTGTCATTTGCTCCAAAAACGGGAGGGGCATTCTGTGCGCTTCGACAAATTTCCCCTTCACCCTTGCATCTCAGCCCGGCGGGAGGTATGATAGTGGCAAATCACAAATCTCCAGGGGGATGTATTGTATCTGGTGGATGCCTCCGGGAACCAGGTCGCCGCTTACACCTACGGCCCCTACGGCAAAGTCCTCACCGCCGAAGGCCCCCTTGCCGAGACCAATCCCCTCCGCTACCGGGGCTACTATTACGATTCTGAGACGGGGTTCTATTATCTCCAGAGCCGCTATTATGATCCCCAAACTGGCAGGTTTATCAACGCAGACTCCTATGCCGGTACCGGGCAAGGCATTCTGGGCTACAATATGTTTTCCTATAGTATGAATAGCCCTGTAATTCTGCAAGATTCCGCTGGGAGAAGTGCAACTCTTGCAGGTGGCATCGTTGGTGGTTTTTTTGGTTTCATTGGTGCTCTGTCCTCAGAAATGTCTAATGAGGACAGTGAAATCCGGTGGGATAAGGTTTGGGATTGTACCATCTCTGCTGCGGGAGCCGGAGCAGCTGCAGGGTTTATTGCAGATGTTTCTATAGCAACATGCGGAGCAGGTGCGGCAATATTCATTTCCGCAGCCGGTGGTTCTGTCTTATCTGGTGTTAACTCATTCTACACGCAGCAAACATTAACCGGAACTGTTGATTACGGTAAGGTGATGAGTGATGCTCTAATTGGAGGTGTAACAAACGGACTGTGTACAGGAACATCAAGTTCCCTAGTTCCAGTTGCTAAAGGGGTAAAGAATGGTATCAAATATGCAACAACACAACTCACAACAGAATTGACACCAGGATTGTTAAATGTTGGTACATTTATAGTCAATGATCTTGTACCAACTATAATAACAGGTTTTGGTGGATGGTATGGAGGATTAGCTTATGACTACGCAACAAAGTAAAAAAACTTACCTCTGCGCTCCGGTGAGCAGTGCATTGCCAATTATTTTTCTTGCTCTCGCTGTTCTCTGTGTTGTTTGGGGGCAGAAGCAGGCAACCGCAGGCTTCCAGGAAATTGTTCCCCTTTGCTACGGCGGCACAGGCCTGTGTCTCGTTTTGGCTGTCGTTCTTTTGAAGCCTGCTGCATGGAGAGTAGAACTCCAGGCGGATTGCGCCGTTTGCAAAGGATTGCTTGCTAAGGACACCTTTACAATTTCCTACGAAACCTACACCATCGGCATGGATTGGCATATGCAGAACCAGAATAAGATCTGGTGGATCTATCTCTGCTACGGCCCTAAGCCCACTTATCCCACGGAAAATCCCGCCAACCGAATGAATACCTTAAAGTGCAAGCCCGGCTTCATCCGAATTATGTATTCGGATGATCTGTACCAGGTGCTTATGGCCGTCTTGCCGGAGGCCCAGCGCATAGCCCTGGAATCCTCCCGTAAATCCGAGGGATTCGTAAAGCAGGGTAAGATTCTGTAATCGAGACTACGAAAACTTGCACCCGTAAGGCATCTACATATCCTCAAACAAGCCCCCAGTTCGCAATGAACTGGGGGCTATTCCTATGGCGTTTACTCCGCCTGGGCCTTTTGCCGCTGCTGCTTCTGGAGGATCTTCAGCACCGGCTTGCGGGCGGCCCGGGGGATCTCCAGGACGATCAGCGCCGTCTCGGCGGTGCAGCCAAAGGCCCGGATCAGCCGGTTGACCGCCTTGGCGGTATTCTCCGGCACCGGTTCCCGCTGGCCCTGGCGAATGCCTCTGCGGTAGGCTGTACGCCCCTTCCGCCGCAAAGGCGGGGAGAGGCAAACTGACCAGGA
>CAYRYT010000135.1:0-3915 GCA_964428625.1 uncultured Oscillospiraceae bacterium
GCTGGCTCTCGGTCCAGAAGGACTCACAGGGCTTGCAATACTTACCCTTGTAGGTTCCCTTATAGATGTCCCCATTGTCGTACATCTTCTTGAAGATCTTCTGGATGGCGGCCACATGGTAATCGTCGGTGGTGCGGATGAACCGGTCATAGGAAATGTTCATCAGCTTCCACAGATCCAGCACACCCTTCTCCCCCTGGACGATGTTGTCCACAAACTGCTGGGGGGTCACGCCGGCGTCCTTGGCCTTGTCCTCGATCTTCTGGCCATGCTCATCGGTGCCGGTCAGGAACAGCACATCGTAGCCCTGGAGCCGCTTGAA
Source organism: uncultured Oscillospiraceae bacterium (assembly GCA_964428625.1). GTDB lineage: Bacteria > Bacillota > Clostridia > Oscillospirales > Oscillospiraceae > Faecousia. Next base: position 323 of record CAYRYT010000135.1, read on the forward strand.
GCGGGCCATGGTGTCCGTGGCCACGGTGCAGTAGGCATGGCCGATATGCAGATTGGCAGACGGATAATAGATGGGGGTAGTGATATAATACTTCCCCTTACACTTATCGCACATAATATTTCCTCCTCAAAAAAACAAAAACGCCCCTGGGAGACCCAAGGGCGTAAACTTACGCGGTACCACCTTGCTTCACGGCTCACGCCGCCTCAAAACGCTGTAACGGGCGTCCCCGGGATTCCCTACCTATCGAAAATCCAGCTCCAAGGCCATGTTCACCGGCCACCACCGCACCCCTTTCCACCTGCCGGGGCTCTCTTTCCGGGTCCTGCCGATTACTCTCCTCTTCCCAGCTTTTGTGGGATATATGAGCCATTATAGCCCGGAATACCGCATTTTGTCAACAACTATTTTCCAGCACCGCCACCACCGCCGCATCCGTGGGAAAATCCATGGTCAGGGGAATGCCCCGGTCCACCGCCAGCAGCGCCACCGTATCCCCTTCCCGGGCTCCCGCCAGGTCCAGGGCCACCACATCCGTGCCCTGGGCCCGGACCACCACCAGGCGCTTCTCCGCCAGGATCTCCGCCCGGGTCTTCATGGTCAGGGTTCGGGTCACCTTTCCAAGGGTCATGCTACCACCTCCCGCCTATCAGGCTCTACCACCAGTATGCCCCGGCAGCGAAAAAATACCCGGGAATCGGAAAAAATGGGATAGGAAAATCGGAACATTTGTGCTATGATAACAGGTGAGGTGAAGTTTATGGAACAGGAAAAGGAAACTCAGGCGCAAAGCGCCGACGGTTACGAGCCCCGTCCCGCCTGGCAGGTCTGGGCGGCAAGAGTGGGCCTTGTACTCTTTCTTCTGATCATTGTCTACCAGCTGGTGGCTATGGTCAGCGGTAATTTCTGATGCGGATTTTAGGGATTGATCCGGGGTATGGCATCACGGGCTTCGGCCTGATTGAGGGGGATCGGAACCAATTCCGCCTCCTGCGCTGCGGTGCCATCACCACCCCGGCGGGGATGGATTTTCCCGCCCGGCTGGAAATTATATATGAGGATATGCGCCAGCTCCTGGAGCTGGCAAAACCCGATGCGGTTGCTATCGAGGAACTGTTTTTCGGGCAGAATGTCACCACCGGCATTGGGGTCGCCCAGAGCCGGGGGGTCATCCTGCTGGCCATTCGCCAGGCGGGGCTGGAGGTCTTCCCCTACAAGCCCATGCAGGTCAAACAGGCGGTGGTGGGCTACGGCAACGCCACCAAGCACCAGGTTCAGGATATGACCAGGCGGCTGCTGCGGCTGGAGCAGATGCCCAAGCCCGACGACGCCGCCGATGCCATCGCCATCGCCCTGTGCCATGGCCGCTCCGCCACATCCCTGCTGGCAAAATTGTAATCAACGACTCCCCCTTAGCAAGGGAGCAAATTAGGCTCCCCTTGGCAAGGGGGAGGCTTTGGCAGTGCACACTCTCTCCCCAATCACAACTCCCAAACTTGGAGGTATCTATGCTATACTATCTTTCCGGCCCGGTGACCATTCTGGAACCGGGGCTGGCGGTGATCGACTGCGGCGGCGTAGGCTACGGCTGCCATGTCACCGCCTATACCGCCGCTCAACTGAAGCTGAACCAGCCCGCCCGGCTGTATATCACCGAGACCATTCGGGAGGATGCCCACGACCTGTACGGCTTCCTCACCCGGGAGGAACAGCGGTGCTATGCCCTGCTGACCTCCGTCAACGGCGTGGGCCCCAAGGCCGCCATGGCCATTCTGGCAGAGGGCTCCCAGAATTTCACCCTGGCGGTGATGACTGGGGATGAAAAGATCCTCACCGCTGCCCAGGGCGTGGGCAAGAAGCTCGCCCAACGGATCATCCTGGAGCTTAAGGACAAAATCGGCGGTGGCGCCACGGAGCTGGACTTCTCCGGTGGCCCCGCTCCCACCCCCGCCGCCCAGGGCGGCAACGCCGCGGCGCTGGCCAGTGCCGCCCTCCAGGAGCTGGGCTACAGCGCCGGCGAGATCGCCGGGGCCCTGAAGGGCGTGGATCCCGCTGCCACCACGGAAGAAATGGTCCGCTACGCCCTGCGAACCATGGTCATGAAAGGTTAATCGAAAGGAGGCGCCCTTATGAGCCTGGAATTTTCCCAAGAACTGGATACCCCCATTATTTCCCCCACCTTCGCACCCCAGGACGCCGGCGAGATCGGCCTGCGTCCGAAACTGCTGGCGGACTACACCGGCCAGGAGAAGGCAAAGGGAAATCTGTCCATTTATATCGAAGCCGCCCGGCGGCGGAATGAACCCCTGGACCACACCCTGCTCTATGGCCCGCCCGGCCTGGGCAAAACCACCCTGGCAGGAGTCATCGCCAATGAGATGGGGGTGAACATCCGCATCACCTCCGGTCCGGCCATCGAAAAACCCGGAGACCTGGCGGCTCTGCTGACCAATCTGAATCCCGGGGACATTCTCTTCATCGACGAGATCCATCGCCTGAACCGGGTGGTGGAGGAAATTCTGTACCCGGCCATGGAAGATTTTGCCATCGACATCATCGTGGGCAAGGGCCCCAGCGCCAATTCCATCCGCCTGGATCTGCCGAAATTCACCCTGATCGGTGCCACCACCCGGGCTGGCCAGCTCTCTGCTCCCCTGCGGGATCGGTTCGGCGTAAATCTGCGTCTGGAGCTGTACACCCCGGAGGAGCTGGCCCGGATCGTCACCCGCTCCGCCACCATCCTGGGCATGGACATCGACCCCGCCGGTGCCATGGAGATCGCCTCCCGGAGCCGGGGCACCCCCCGGATCGCCAACCGGTTCCTCCGGCGGGTGCGAGACTTTGCCCTGATCCTGGGGGACGGCACCATCACCAAGGAGATCGCGGATCTGGCCCTGAAGCGGCTGGAGGTGGACTTCCTGGGGCTGGATAACATCGACCGGCGGATGCTCACCGCCATCATCCAGAACTACGCCGGCGGCCCTGTGGGCCTGGAGACCCTGGCGGCCACCATCGGTGAGGAGGCCATCACCCTGGAGGATGTGTACGAGCCCTACCTGATGCAGCTGGGCTTCCTGACCCGGACACCCCGGGGCCGGTGCGCCACAGCCATGGCCTACGAGCATCTGGGCATTCCCTACGGGGGACAGATGGGCTTTGATGTGTGATTTTCCCCGGAAATCTGCATAAAGCCGTATTTTTACCAGGAAAAATTTTCATAAACTATTGACAAACGGATATTCCGTGTGTATAATCGCATCTATGGCAGGCATTTTTGCCGCCGGATTTTGACCCTGCGTTACGACCAAAACCAATCGGTGGCTTTCACGGGGCATAACTAACCGAAGAGAGGTAAAACCAATGTACGAAGACAAGACTTTAGTGTGCAAAGAGTGCGGCAACGAGTTCGTGTTCACCGCCGGTGAGCAGGAGTTCTACGCTGAGCGCGGCTTCCAGAACGAGCCCCAGCGCTGCAAGAGCTGCCGTGATGCCCGGAAGAATGCTACTCGTGGCCCCCGTGAGTTCTTCACCGCTACCTGTGCCCGTTGCGGCGGCGAGGCGAAGGTTCCCTTCCAGCCCAAGTCCGACCGTCC
>CAYRYT010000136.1:0-3899 GCA_964428625.1 uncultured Oscillospiraceae bacterium
ATTTTTTGACCTTTAAGAAATTTAGACTTGACTTTTATTAGCAGGTCTGTTTTCTGTTTGAAGATTCCGGGTAATATTGGCAACATATCCAAAAGAAGGCCGGAATCTCCTGGATTTTTAGTGTAACATTTTTGTGCATGGTTTCAATGGCGGCGGCATTTTTGGACAAAAAAGCGGCATTATTTGCATTTATTCTCAGGCGGACAGAAAAACTCCCTGCCGGATGGAAAGCCGGCAGGGAGTTTTTCTGTTTTTAGGGTTGGGGGGTATAATACTGGGCCTGGGCGGTCCAGAGGGCGTGGTACTTGCCCCCTTCGTCGGCAAGCAGGGTGTCGTGGGTGCCCTGCTGGATGATGGAACCGTTCTGGAATACCAGAATTTCATCACAGAATTTGCAGGAGGACAGGCGGTGGGAGATGTAGATAGCGGTTTTGTCGCCGGAAATCTCGTCGAATTTTTCGTAAATCTCCGCCTCGGCAATGGGATCCAGGGCGGCGGTGGGCTCGTCGAGGATGATGAATGGCGCATCCTTATAAAGAGCCCGGGCAATGGCGATCTTCTGGGCCTCGCCGCCGGATATATCCACACCGTCCTCGGACAAGTCCTTATACAGCATGGTGTCCAGCCCCTTTTCCATGGTGGCAAGACGATCACCGAAGCCTGCGTCAATCAGGGCCTTGCGTACCCGTTCCCGGTCATATTCCATACTGCCTGCGACATTTGCACCCAGCGGCTGGCAAATGAGCTGGAAGTCCTGGAACACCACGGAGAAGATGCTCATGTAATCATCGTAGCGGTACTTGCGGATATCGATGCCGTTGAGGAGGATTTGCTCCTCCTGGGGATCGTACAGCCGGCACAGGAGCTTGATGAAGGTGGTTTTGCCACTGCCGTTTTCGCCCACGATGGCAAGCCGCTTGCCGACCTGGAACTTCATATTGACATGGCGCAGTGCCCACAGATCGGAGCCGGGATACTTGAAGGATACATCCCGGAACTCCACATCATACTGCCGGTCAGCCCGCTTCTCCGTGGTCAGGCTGCCCTGGTACATGGAATTGGGAATATCCAGGAATTCATAGACCGTTTTGAGGAAGCCGGCGTTTGTACGCATATGCCCGACGGTTCTAAGCAGCAGAGAAACATTGCCGGCCAGCTTGGTAACAGCGCTTACATACTGGGTCACACTGCCGATGCCAAAGGCACCGCCCAATGCTTTCAGGCACACAAATACATAGACGACACCGGACAAAACGGCAGACACCGCAGAGGATAAGCCTGTACAAACGCCGATGGTCGTGGCGTTCAACTTGTCATAATGGGAACCAACACCAAACAGATTGACGGAACTGCAATGCTCCGCAAGGTCGATCTGCCGATACATCCGCAGATCCATGGCCTTTTCCTTATCGGCCGTCAAATAAAATCCGAAGTGGGAGAACAGACGGTTGCCCAGTCGGGATTCTTCGGCCAGGCCTGCCCAGACGGAACTTGCCTTGCTGCTCAGCACAGGCCCTATCATGGTAACAGCGAGAAGCACAGCAAGAATACCGACGAGGAACAGGGGATGATTCAGAACCGTCAGTGCCCCGGCAGTTTCCGGCACATTCTGTGTGAACAGGCTGACAGTCAGGGCGGCAGCGCCCAAAATACCGACAACAGCCTCAACACCCCAACATACATACATATTGATGTAGTTGAAGCCCCAGCCGCCCCAGTTGGCGCTCTGCTGGATCTGGGTAAACAGATCCCGGTTTTCCTGTTTATCGGAATCCGCAAAATCCATACTCAGGAATTTGTCCGCATACAAAATGTTATACTGCCTGTAAAATAAGGTGTCTTTTACTTCCTTCCACCGCTCCAGCACGGCTTTGAGTAAGCTCACGGCGGCGGTTACGGCGATAATCAGAATTACCCATTTTCCAAAAACATCCGGGCGGCGGGCAGAGGCCAGCTCGTTGATAAGCTGGGCAGACAGCCAGATCGTAGCATAAGGGGAAAGCGCTTCGACCGCGGAATTGATGACAGAGACAAACAAGAATCCCGGAGCGACACGATTCACATCGCCTATGGCCCGTAAGTGAATGGCAATGGTATCCCGGATGGTGGCCTGGTCAGTCTTTTTCATGGGTTTCCCCTCCTTCCCGATAGTAACGGCTTTGAATTTTAAACAGATTTGCGTATGCGCCGCCGGCTTCCAGCAGAGTCTCGTGGGTTCCTTCCTCTGCAATGGTGCCATCGGCGACAAAGATGATACGATCACAGAATCGGGTGGATGCCAGACGGTGAGAAATAAACACGGAGGTTTTCCCGGCGGTCATTTCGCTGTATTTTCGGTAAAGATCATTTTCCGCAATGGGGTCCAGGGCGGCAGTGGGCTCGTCCAACACAAGGATCGGTCCGTTTTTATAGAGTGCTCTTGCCAGCATCAGCCGCTGGGTCTGGCCGCCGGAGAGCAGCACACCATCCAGGTATACATCCCGGCCAATATGGGTTTCCAATCCGGCCGGGAACTGCTTCACTGTCTCCGCAAGCCCCGCCTTGTCCAGGCAGGCGTTGACCGTTTGCATATCAATATTGTCTACAGACTGGGCAACACACTGGGCAATGGTCGTATCCAGAATGGAGAATTCCTGGAATACCGCCGAGAACAACGCATAATACTGCTTCCGGTTAAAATCCCGGATATCCTGGCCGTTCAGGAGGACTCTGCCCACGGTGGGATCATAGAAGCCGCAAAGGAGCTTGACGAGGGTCGTCTTACCGGCACCGTTCAAGCCGACGATGGCAAGCTTTTCCCCGGGATGGATGGTCAGGTTGACATTTTCAAGGGTATTCTTCTCCGCTCCGGGGTAGCGGAAGGTCACATTTTCCAGCTTCAGCTCGTATCCATTCCGGATCGGCGGCTGCACACCATCTTCGAATTTGAAAGGTTCGGGAATATTCAGGTATTCCTGAATGCGGGACAGCGCGAGGCTTTCCTTGTGAAGCTGGGAAAACTCGCGCAGGATTCCTGTGACCCAGGCAGAAAAGCCGCTGACTGCGGTGAAATACAGCAGGAATTCCGATGCGGGCAAGTCCTGTGCCAAAGTCTGCCAGATCAAATACCCATAGGCAATGCCGTTGCGCAGCAGGGTCATGACAATATCCACGACATTGGCCCAGATATAGGTTTTTTCCCTGCGGACAATGAATGCGGTCAGCATCTTCAAGGCTTTGTTTTGCAACTCCCGGAGCCAGGAACCCAAGCCGAAGATCCGAACATCCTTTGCAAATGCCAGCTGTCTGGGTTTCTCCAGGAAATAATTCAGCTCCTTATAGTGCCCTTCCATTTCATCCTTGTGACGGTATTCCCACTCGTGGATGTGCTTGGACACAAAAAAGCCGACCACGGAAGTTGCGACTACCACCAAAATCAGAAAGAAGTTCATGTTGGACAGCAGGAGCAGATAAATGGCAAACCCTGCGGTGTTGGTCAGGATCTGTGTCAGGGTTGTCCAGATGTGTTCCGCCGGATCCTGGTTGCTGCTGGTTGCCGCGTCTGCCTGCTCCTTCAGTTTCAGAATTTCTGGGTCCCGGGTGTTGGGATAGGATGTTTCGCAGGTCTTTCGGGTAATCATCCGGATTATCGCAGAGCGAACATCAACCTCTGCGGGCAAACGGTTTTCAATCAGATATCCTTTCACACCCATCAGGAGAAACAGCGCCGCGGAAAAGATACCAATGGTCAGCAGCAGCTCCTGAACCGATGCACCGGCTTCTACCTTCGCCAAAATCTCCGGTGTCACATAGAGCTGCGCCAGATTCAATCCCACTTGCACAGCGGCAATGACCAGACACATGACCGTTAGTAGAAAAATTAAATTCCGGTTGAAACGGCGGCCAGGCTGAAGTAAGTT
>CAYRYT010000137.1:0-3883 GCA_964428625.1 uncultured Oscillospiraceae bacterium
GGACATAGGGGACGATGCAGTAGGTGCAGAAATTGTTGCAGCCGTACATGATGGACACCCAGGCCTTCAAAGTGTTGTCCCGGAGCTGGGGCAGGCCCTCGGCAATGGAACCGGCCTCATCCTCCACATAGAAATACCGCTTTCCCGTAGTGAGGACCCGATCCAGGATCTCCGGGAACTGCCACAGGTGGTGGGTGGAGAACACGCCGTCCACATGGGGGTAGCTCTTCTTGATCCGGTCGCTGACCACCGTCTGCCCGGCCATGCAGCCGCAAAGGAAGATCTTCTGCCGGGGATGGCGGCGCTTGGTGTGGGTCAGGGCACCCAGATTTCCAAATACCCGCTGCTCCGCGTGTTCCCGGATGGCGCAGGTATTCATCACCACCACATCCGCCCCCTCCGGGGCGTCGGTCATGGCGTAGCCGCACTCCACCAGCAGGCCCCGGATTCGCTCGGAATCCGCCTCGTTCTGCTGGCAGCCGTAGGTTTCCACATAGGCCTTGGGGGTCAGGCCCTGGCCGCGCCAATAGGCGCTGATTTTATGGCAATGGGCCAGCTGGCTGTCCAGCTGCTCCCGGGTAATGACAGTGGTCTTGGTATTCATGGAAGGCTCCTCCGATTATAGTTTCTCAATATAAGATTTTATCATTTTTTCCCCGGGATTGCAAGGGCGGCTCCCGGAGGAATTTGTATATTCTATAAACATTTCCTTCCATTGCTTGCATTTTCCACCCTGACATGGTAAACTGTTGGCAACATCCCCCCGTTTTACGGGAGAAAGAAGGAAATGATGAACTGTAAGTATTGCGATGCCCTGCTGGAGGAGGGTTCCACCCTCTGCCCCGCCTGTGGCAAGGATAACGCCGGGGAAGCACCGGTCGTCCCGAAAATTCCCCAGGACGCCACCCCGGAGGCTGCACCCCAGGCAGCACCCGCCCCCGCCCAGAAGAACACCTGGAAGATCGTCACCGCCATTGTCTGCGCCGTGATCGTCGCCCTGGGTGTTGCCGCAGGGATCTACCTGTCCGGCCGGGGCCAGCAGCCCCAGGACCCCACCTCCACCACCGGCTCCTACCAGGCCGATGACATCCGCTTCAAGGGCAGCTACACCGGCGAGGATGCCGTCGTCCAGGCCGCTGCGGACACTGTGGTTGCCACCGTGGGCGATTACACCCTGACCAACGGCCAGCTGCAAATCTACTACTGGATGCAGTACTATGACTTTGTGAACAACTACGGCACCTACGCCAGCGCCATGGGTCTGGATCTGTCCAAGCCCCTGGACGAGCAGGCATGCCCTGCCGCTGCGGACTACACCTGGCAGCAGTATTTCCTGGAAACAGCCCTGAAGGGCTGGCAGCGCTACCAGGTGCTGAATGTCATGGCCCAGGATGCCAAGTTCCAGCTCAGCGAGAATCTCAGCAGCTACTTCGATGAGCTACCTGCCACCCTGGCCACCACCGCCACCCAGGCGGGCTTTGCCTCCCCCGAGGAAATGCTCTGGGCCGACATGGGCAAGGGCTGCAGCCTGGAGGACTACCTGCGCTATATGCGCCTGTACTACACGGGCTACGGCTATTTCGCCCAGGAGTACGATGCCATTGACCCCTCCGACGCGGAAGTGGAGGAGTATTTCAACCAGAACCAGGGAACCCTGGAGGAGCAGGGCATCACCAAAGAGAGCGGCAAGCTCTATGATGTCCGCCACATTCTGATCCAGCCCGAGGGCGGCACCACGGAGGGCAGCACCACCACCTACTCCGAGGAGGAATGGGATGCCTGCCTGAAGAAGGCCCAGGATCTGCTGGACCAGTGGCTCGCCGGCGGCGCTTCCGAGGAGGAATTCGCTGCCCTGGCCAACCAGTATTCCACCGACGGCGGCTCCAACACCAACGGCGGTCTGTACAGCAGCCTGACCTCCAGCACCAATTTCGTCACCGAGTTCAAGGACTGGTACCTGGACGAAAACCGGAAGAACGGCGACTACGGCCTGATCAAGACCAGCTATGGCTACCACATTATGTACTTCTCCAACAGCGTGGAGCAGTGGTTCACCTACGCCAAGAGCAGCCTCATCTCCGACACCATGAACAAGCGGATCTCCGACACCGCCGAGGGCTATCCTCTGACGGTTCACTACGACCGCATTGTTCTGGGCCTGCCCTACACCGCAGAGGCGGACACCACCCCCACCACGGCGCCCACCACCGCCCAGTAATCTGACCAAAACTGTCCCGCCGGGGGTCTCCCGGCGGGACATTCTTTTTTCTTGCCGGGAACTCCCGGCAGGTTTTTGCCGTCACTGCATCCGCAGCACCTGCATCCCCGGGGCATCGGCGCTAAGCTGGCTCACCCGGTACAGGGCCTGGGCCATGGCGGCCCGGGTCAGAGGCTGGGCAGTGAGGCTCACCCCGTTGTCCGCCATAGCCGTCAGGGAATCCGCCGCCCAGGCAGGGATTTCCTCGCTGTCCACCGCCGGGGCATCCACCCGCACCGTCAGCTCCAGAGCATTTTGAATCATCACCGCCGCCTCCGCACCGGAGATAGTCTGCGCATAGTCCCAGTCCTCCTGGGGGATCCCATCGGTGAGTCCCGCCCGGAGGGCTGCCGCCGCATAGGGCTTCAGCCACTGGGGCACCGCCTCATCCGGGGTAGCCTGGGTCTGCTCCACGGGGATATGCAACACCTTCACCAGCAGTGCCAGGAACTGCCCTCTGCTCACCGTCTCCTGGGGCTGGAAGCAAGGATTGCCGTCTACGCACTCCCCCTGGAACAGGCCGGTGTTCTTCAGCCACTCCGCCGCAAACCGGCAATCCTGGCCCTGGGTGTCCCCATACTGGGCCGGGGAGGCGGTTTTCATGATCTGCACCGTCACCGTAGCCACCCGGGAGACATTCCCGGCAGGGTCCGTGGCGGTATAGGTGAAGGAATCCACCCCCACCTTATTCTTCTTGGGGGTGTAGGTGAAGGTGCCGTCCTCCGCCACTGCCACGCTCCCCCGTTTGGGCTGGCGTACCAGGGTATAGGTCAAGGCCTCTCCCTCCGGGTCATGGGCCTTGAGCTTTCCCTGATTGCTGAGATTCTTGTAGGTCTCCAGCAGGGAATCCTCCGCCACAGGTGCCTTATCCGTCTTTCCCCGGATGGACAGGGTCATCACCGCCTGGGGCGCAACCCGTCCCTGGTAAATGGGGAAATAGCCCACCTGAGCCTGGCGATCCTCCTGAGTCCGCAGGGGCACGAAGGTCATTTGGGCAACCTGCTCCCCGGTGAGGATATCCCCCGGCCGCAGGATCCGGGTACCCAGCATCACCGTTCCGGCGGAAGCCTCCGGCAGGGCCGCAATGCAGATCCCCTCCAGCTGTGCCGCCTCCCCGGAAAAATCCCCGGTAGAGAAGCAGTAGATGCTGTCGCAGCTCACCTCTGCTCCCTGGGCCGCCACCGTGGGGATCCCCACCAGCGCCAGGACCAGAGCCAAGGCAAAGATTCGTTTCATGGTAAAACCTCCTGAATTGGAATTTACGCAGGTAGTTTGTACCAGAAGGGAGAAATTTATGCGTCCGGGCCGTTTTTTCCCGGGACTTCCAGAATGTAACAGTCATATCCCCCAATCTTTCGGCAAAGCTATGGTTGCGGAAGGAACAGAGGCTCTCCCAGGGGAAAGCGTCTTTCTTTCCCCATCACAAAAAGGAGAGAACGACTATGAAAAGCAACAATCAGATCAATGTTCCCCAGGCCCGGGATGCCATGGACAAGTTCAAGATGCAGGCCGCCAATGAGGTCGGCGTGGATCTGAAGCAGGGCTACAACGGCCACCTGACCTCCCGGGAGGCAGGCAGCGTCGGCGGCCAGATGGTCAAGAACATTACTACCGTACGACTTCCGA
>CAYRYT010000138.1:0-3850 GCA_964428625.1 uncultured Oscillospiraceae bacterium
TACCGGGTATGAACCGGCTACTCTACCAACTGAGTTATGCCGCCATGTGGTCAAGATGATCTCGGCACCGCCGAAACCAGCTTCATTATTATACCCACGAGAAGTGGTTTTGTCAAGAAAAATTTTTGAATTTTTCCGGGATTTTTTGGGAAAGCTGGTTGTGAGGTGAAAATGCGTGAAATGGATGCGGCAGATCTCCCTGTTTTGCCTGGGGGGCGGTGGCTATATAGCCCTGGAATACCTGTGGCGGGGCTGGAGCCACTACAGTATGTTCCTGGCAGGGGGAACCTGCTTCCTGCTCCTGGGGGCACTGGACTGCGCCCGGCCCCGGCTCCCCCTCCTCCCCCGGGCCTGTGTGGGGGCCGGGGTGATCCTCATGGTGGAGCTGGCGGCGGGACTGGTGTTCAACCGGAGCTACCGGGTGTGGGATTACCGGGGCCAGCCCTGGAATTTCCACGGCCAGATCTGCCTGGCCTACGGCCTGCTGTGGCTGCCCCTGAGCCTGGGTGCCATGGCCCTGTACCGGGCAATTGACCGTTGTATTCCCGAATAAAATGTGCTATACTGGTGAAAATCCCCCTGAAAAGGAGACGCTCACCATGAAAGATATTGGCTATGTCCTGCGGCGACTGCTGGACATGAACTATAAAGCCCTGTTCCAGAAGCTCAACGCCCTGCACAAAAAGACAGGAAAGTCCCGGCTCTTCCTCCTGTGGGATATGCAGCAATGCGCCGTGAACTACGGGGCAGGTTACATGGACTACGACCTGTTTGAAATGTATAACCTCACCGCCGCCCAGCGGGACACCTACCTGACCCGGGGGCGGAACAATGCCCTGATCCGCCGGTACAACGATCCGTCCATGGTCCACATATTCAACAACAAGGACGAATTCAATACCCGCTTCGCCCCCTACCTCCACCGGGACTGGGTGAAGGTCACCCCGGAGAACCGGGAGGCGGTGCTGGCCTTCCTGGAAAAGCACCCCCGGTTCATTGCCAAGCCCATTGACGGGTGCTGCGGCAAGGGTGTGGAAATTCTGGACACCCAGGGAGATGCCGCCGCCATGGCGGACAAGCTCCTGGCCCAGGATGTCTGCGTGGAGCTGGAGGAGCTGATCCGCCAGCACCCGGCTGTCTCGGCGGTGTATCCCGATGCCATCAACACCCTGCGGACGGTGAGCATCACCAAGGATGGGGTACCCCACATCATCTGCACCTATTTCCGCATCGGCAACAGCGGCCGTCATGTGGACAATTTCAATTCCGGGGGCATGGTCGCCCCGGTGGACGAGGTCACCGGCATCGTCAAGGACCGGGCCATCGACAAGCAGAAGCAGCTCTACGCTATCCATCCCCAGACCGGCACCCCCATCCAGGGCTTCCGCTTCCCCGACTGGGAGGCCGCCATGGAGCTGGTGAAGGCCGCCGCCCGGGAAATCCCGGAGGTGGGCTATGTGGGCTGGGATGTGGCCTTCAGCGACAAGGGGCCCATGCTGGTGGAAGGAAACAATTTCCCCGGCCACGACATCTACCAGCTCCCCCAGCACACCCCCGACAAAATCGGCATGATGGAGAAATTCCGGGTGTAACACCCGCCACAAATAGCAACAAGTCCGCCCTGTGGCCGTGGCCACAGGGCGGACTTGTCCAATATTTGCAAACCAATTGGGCACAGCCTGCCAGAGTCCAGGGAATCACCGCGCATCAGCCGGCATCTCCGCTCTCTATTATGCGATACACCTTTTCAGACCAATCCCAAATATCCTTGCACGGGACCTCCACATAAATGACCCTGTCCTTTAGCGTATCCGGTATATGGGGTGCCAGTTTCCCTTTTAACTTCCCGGGGATAACGATTTTATACACCCAGTCCTTCAGAATGATCTCGTCCTGGATCTTCATGGGCAGCACCCCGTCAAACACCACATTGGGATGCTTCGCCAATTGGGCATACCGGAAGTAAAATCTCACCCCCGGTTCGAAATGCGCACTCAGGTCTTCTTCATTGGGGAAACGCCCCAATGCCCGCTCCATGACCAGCCGATCCCCCGCCTGACAATTCCCCCACGCAAGCATGATGTAATCAAAATAATCCGCCGGGTCATTTGCCGCATTGCGTTTTTCCCCCATAAGAATTTCCACAGACTGATTTCTTGCCCGAAGGGCGGACAGGAGCTTCCCACAGTCCAGGATTTTCACGGCATTGTCAGGGGATGTCGTATGGCATACATATTCCGTGGCGCATCCCCTTCTGACAGGACAGGCGGTACACTCTGTCAGTAGCTCCGGCCGCGGTGTGCTGAGATACCGCTCCTTGTGGGCGATCCCTTCGTAGACCGCGTCCAGCACAGCCTGATCTTCGCACTCGATGGTGCATTCTCTGCCATATCTTTTTTCATAGGCAAGGAACTCCAGGATCGTCCGGATCTCCCAGGGGGTTATTTTGGGATACTGGGAAAGCTTCTTATAGAACACGCCGTCCCACACTTCGGTGAATTCAAAATTTCCTATTTTTATCACCACCAGTATTCCGTCATTTTGGGGTACGGCCCCGAATTCACGCGTTTCCGTCGCTTCCTGGGCACCGGGTTTCTCAACCGCCCCGGCGGGCCAGGGGCTGGGTCTTCTCCTGAATCAGCTGCAGATCCGAAATGATGGAATTGCTCACCAGGAACCCCTCCGGGGTCAGGTGCCAGCTGCCATTGGGGGATTTTGCCGCCAGATTGTGGGCGGCGCATCGCTCCAGCGCCTCTGCCAGGGGGGCAAAGGGCAGGAGGAACCGCTTTTCGTAGTCCACAGGGTCGATGCCATAGGTGGTCCGCAGCCGGGTCAGCAGGTACTCCCCCGCCCGCTCCCGGGGCGGGATCTCCTGGACATCTTCCAGAACGGAGGCGCCGGTGCGGATGCCCTCCACATAGCCCTGGAGGCTGCGCAGGACCTTAAACCGCTTTCCGGCGAAGTCCGAGCTGCCGTCGGGGCCAAAGGCCAGATATTCGCCTCCCTGCCAGTATTTCAGGTTGTGCCGGCAAACGGCACCCTTCCGGCAGAAATTGGAAATTTCGTACTGACGGTAGCCCCGGGTTCGCAGGATCTCCACCGCCGCCAGGTACATATCCGCCTGGGTATCATCGTCGGGGAGGTCGCACAGATCCTTGTAGCTGTCCAAGGGGGTTCCCGGCTCCACCTTCAGGCCGTAGCAGCTCATATGCTCCGGCTGAAGGCGCAGGACATGATCCAGGGTCTGCTCCCACTGGGCCAGGGTCTGGCCGGGCAGACCGTACATCAGGTCCAGGGACAGATTTCTGAACCCCGCCCGGCGGATGCGCTGAACCGCCTCCACCGCCTGGGCATAGTTATGGGGCCGCCCCAGCTTCTTCAGCAGGGAATCATCGTCGGTCTGGATACCCAGGCTCACCCGATTGAATCCCTCCCCCCGCAGGCGCTTGAGGAGCTTGTCGGTGACGGAATCAGGGTTAGCCTCGAAGGTGATTTCCGCGTCATTGGCCACATCGAAGGCCCGGCGCAGGGCGGTGAGGATCATGGCCATGCCGTCGGCACCAAAGAAACTGGGCGTACCGCCGCCGAAATAGACCGTATCCACCCGGTAGCCCGGGGCCAGAGCGCCGGATTCCTTGATATGGGCGCAGATGGCATCGATATAGGCATCCAAAATCTTGGGATCCTTGGTGGTGACGGAATAAAAATCGCAATACTGGCATTTACTCCGGCAGAAGGGCACATGGATGTAAATGCCCAGGGGCATTTTTTCCTTTCGGACAAGCAGTGCCATAGAAAACCTCCTATTACAATAAGTTTTGGTTGGAAGTCCAGCATCCAGCTGGACTTC
>CAYRYT010000139.1:0-3848 GCA_964428625.1 uncultured Oscillospiraceae bacterium
TCGGTCTGTACCGGGATCCCGAGACCCACAAGCCTGTGGAATACTACTGCAAGCTCCCCGAGGATATCGAAAACCGTCAGGTCTTCGTGGTGGACCCCATGCTGGCCACCGGCGGCAGCGCCGTTGCCGCCATCGACTTCCTGAAGCGCCACGGCTGCAAGAACATCATCATGATGAATGTGATCGGCTGCCCCGAGGGCGTGAAGGCCGTCCAGGATGCCCACCCCGATGTGGAGATGTACCTGGCCGCCCTGGATGAGAAGCTCAACGAGCACGCCTACATCGTCCCCGGTCTGGGCGATGCCGGCGACCGGATCTTCGGCACTAAGTAAGACAAAACTGCCGCAACCCCCCAGGGTTTGCGGCAGTTTTCTTATTTTTTCCCATATTTCAGCCGAACAGGCGCTTGTCCAGCCCCCGGCGGGACAGGGCCATGTACAGGGCGCTCCCCAGAGTCAGCAGCACCGCCAGCTCCCCCGCCGCCACGGCCAGGGCGTTGAGCCAGAAGGCCTGGCCCAGGTACACCGTCAGCTCCCAGCCCACCAGCAGGCCGTTCCACAGGGCCGGCATCACCAGGGCCGCCAGGGGTAGCCCCCCCACCTTCCACCGGCCCAGCCGCCACATACTCCAGGCTCCGCCCAGGGTGGCCACTGTGCCCAGGATCCAGTCCAGGGGCAGGCTCCCGGCGCTGGACAGGTTGAACACCAGGCATCCCACCCCCAGGCCGGAGATGGCCGCCGGAGTGAAGCAGGCCAGGACGCACAGGGCCTCCGATGCCCGGAACTGGATGGCAAAATTTGCGCTGTTTGGCACCAGGATATTCTGAAAATAGGTAAACACCACATACAGCCCGGCGATCATCGCGCTTCGGGCCAGATTTTTCACATTGGAACGCATGGCAGATCCTTCCGATCACAAAAAAAGTGGAGGTACAGCCGCACCATCCACAAAAAAATGAGCGCAAAGCGCTCATCCAAATCCTAGTTTTGTTTACCGACAGGATGGTTACGAACTGTCCTATAAAATTCCTTCGTATTATAGCCGGATTTTGCCAATCTGTCAACAATCATCTTGCAGTTCCCCCGGGAGTGTGCTACAATAGTGCCATCCAAAACAGAAAGAAGGTTTTTCCCATGGATCGCAACCCCGACAAAAACTCCCGCGAAAACCTGACCCAGCTTTACAGCGGCGGCCGCAGCACCCTGCTGGCTGTGATTCTGTTCACCCTGGTGAATCTGGTGATGATGCTTCTGGAACTGGGTAGCTACTTCCTGTTCTCCGCTTCCATTCCCTACTACCTGACCCTCTTCGGCGTGATCTTCGATGCCTACGGCGAGGGCAGCACCTACACCGTCACCGCTTTGGCCATTTCCGCTGTGATCCTGCTGGCGTATTTTGGCTGCTGGTTCTTCAGCAAAGGCAAGTCCGGCTGGCTCACTGCCGCCACGGTTTTCTTCGCCCTGGACACCGCCGCGCTGGTGTACATCGCCTTCTTCGTGGTGGGGGATGTGACCGCCTGCCTGCTGGATCTGGTGTTCCACGCCCTGGTGCTCTACCAAATGATCCGGGGCATCCTGGCCGGGGCCAAGCTGAAGAAGCTCCCGGAGGAGATTCCGGAAGCCCCCGAAGCCCCCACGATCCCCCAGTCCTCTGAGCTTTAAAACAACAAAATCCCCCGATTCCGGCGGAATCGGGGGATTTTTATGGACTTTTCCGGTTTTTTATCAACCCTGGGCCACGAATTCCCGGGCGACCCGGGCAATATTGGCGGCGCAGAGGCCATAGTGGGCCAGCACCTGGCCCGCAGGGCCGGACTGACCGAACACATCCTGCACACCCACACGCTTGACGGGGGTGGGTCGGTTCTCGCTGAGGAAGGCGCACACTGCTTCCCCCAGACCGCCGATGACGGAGTGCTCCTCGCAGGTAATGATCTTGCCGCACTTCTGGGCAGCCTCCAGCACCAGTGCCTCGTCCAGGGGCTTCACCGTGGCCATGTTGATGACCATGGGATGGATGCCCTGGGCCTCCAGCTCCTTGGCGGCCTCCATGGCCTCATACACCATCAGGCCGTTGGCCAGAATGGCCACATCGGTGCCCTCCTGGATGACCTCACCCTTGCCGATCTCGAAGCGGAAATCTTCCCCGTGGAACACGGGAACGGCGGAACGGCCAAAGCGCATATACACCGGGCCCTCGTGCTCATAGGCGGCCCGAACCATGGCCTCTGCCTCCACGGTATCGGCGGGGCTCATAACCACCATGCCGGGGATGGAGCGCATCAGGGCGTAATCCTCGCAGCACTGGTGGGAGGCACCGTCCTCACCCACGGACAGACCGCCATGGGTGGCACCGATCTTCACATTCAGGTGGGGGTAGCCGATGGAGTTGCGGACCTGCTCAAAGGCCCGTCCGGCGGCGAACATGGCAAAGGAACTGGCGAAGGGCACATAGCCCGTGGTGGCCAGACCAGCCGCCACGCACATCATATCCGCCTCGGCAATGCCGCAGTCGAAATGCCGGTCCGGGAATGCCTTCTGGAAGACACCGGTCTTGGTGGCACCGGCCAGGTCAGCATCCAGCACCACCAGATTGTCATGCTCCGCGCCCAGCTGGGCCAGGGCTTTGCCATAGCCCTCCCGGGTGGCGATTTTCTTCACTTCTGCCATATTATTCACCCTCCAGTTCCGCCAGCCGTGCCTTCAGCTCGGTCATAGCCTGCTCGAATTCCGCGTCATTGGGGGCCTTGCCGTGCCAGCCGGCCACATTTTCCATGTAGGAGACATCCTTACCCTTGACGGTGTTCATGATAATGGCGCTGGGCTTGCCCTTGGTGGCCCGGGCCTGGGCCAGGGCTGCCTCGATGGCATTGAAATCGTGGCCATCGATCACCGCGACCTGGAAGCCGAAGGCCTTCAGCTTCTCGTCGATGGGGTAGGGGCTCATGACCTGGGCCACATCGCCGTCGATCTGCAGACCGTTGTTGTCGATGATGACGCACAGATTGTCCAGCTTGTAGTGGGAAGCGAACATACAGGCCTCCCAGACCTGGCCCTCCTGAATCTCGCCGTCACCCAGCAGGGTATAGACCCGGGAATCCCGGCCCTGACGCTTCAGGCCCAGGGCCATGCCGCAGGCGCAGGAAATGCCCTGGCCCAGGGATCCGGTGGACATATCCACACCGGGGACGGTGTTCATGTTGGGGTGGCCCTGGAGATAGCTCCCCAGCTTGCGCAGCTGGGTCAGATCCGCCACGGGGAAGAAGCCCCGGTGGGCCAGGGTGGCGTAGAGGCCGGGGGCAGTGTGCCCCTTGGACAGGACGAAGCGGTCCCGGTCCGCCCACTTGGGATCCACGGGGTTCACCCGCATTTCCTTGAAATACAGATATGTGAACATATCCGCAGCAGAAAGACTGCCGCCGGGATGTCCGCACTTGGCGGCATGGGTGGATTCCACGATCCCCATGCGCACCCGGCAGGCGGTAAGCTGCAACTGCTTGATCTCATGCTGTAACATATGTTGTCTCCTTCGATGCCGAGTATTTTGGCCTTGTCCCGCCCAGGGGTTAATCCCGGGGCGCGAATCGTCTCACTGTATTATACGATAGCTTGCGGCAAAATGCAACGGTAAATTCCGCTGCAAAAAGGGGCCGTAATTCCGAAAAAAATTGTTGACCGATTGGTTTTTATCGGTTATAATAGTTCAGCATGACTGTAGAGTCATTGAATTTGTGTTGCTGCGGTCAATTTTGACTGTCGAGCATATTGATTTTTGACAGGAGGTGTACACCACATGAAGCGTACCTATCAGCCCAGCCGCCGTCATCGTTCCAAGGTTCACGGTTTCCG
>CAYRYT010000140.1:0-3742 GCA_964428625.1 uncultured Oscillospiraceae bacterium
GACCGATGTTCATACGGGAAGGCACGCCCAGGGGGTTCAGCACCACATCCAGGGGGGTGCCGTCGGGCAGGAAGGGCATATCCTCCTCGGGCAGGACCCGGGAAACGACACCCTTGTTACCGTGACGGCCGGCCATCTTATCGCCCACGCCGATCTTCCGCTTCTGGGCCAGGTAGACCCGGACGGACTTGGTGACGCCGGGAGCCAGCTCATCGGAATTCTCCTTGGTGAAGATCTTCACATCCACCACGATACCGGAGGTACCATGGGGCACCTTCAGGGAGGTGTCACGGACTTCTCTTGCCTTCTCACCAAAGATGGCCCGCAGCAGGCGCTCCTCGGGGGTCAGCTCGGTCTCGCCCTTGGGGGTGACCTTACCGACCAAATAATCACCGGCGTGGACCTCAGCGCCCACCCGGATAATGCCATTCTCGTCCAGATCCTTCAGGGTATCTTCGCCCACATTGGGGATATCCCGGGTGATCTCCTCGGGTCCGAGCTTGGTGTCCCGGGCCTCGGACTCGTACTCCTCGATGTGGATGGAGGTGAACACATCCTCCCGCACCAGGCGCTCGTTCAGCAGAATGGCGTCCTCGTAGTTGTAGCCTTCCCAGGTCACGAAGCCAACCAGCACATTCTTGCCCAGGGCGACCTCGCCCTTGGAGCAGGAAGGACCGTCGGCAATGATCTCCTCGGTGTCCACACGCTCACCCACGGTGACAATGGGACGCTGGTTGATGCAGGTGCCGGCGTTGGAGCGGGCAAACTTGGTCAGCTTGCACACTTCCACTTCCCCATCGTCATACTTGACGGTGATGTCGGTGGCAGAGACGGCGGTGACAGTACCGGGCTTCTTGGCCTTGATGCAGACCTCGGAGTCCACGGCGGCACGGTGCTCCACACCGGTGGCGACAATGGGGGACTCGGTGGTCAGCAGCGGCACAGCCTGGCGCTGCATGTTTGCGCCCATCAGGGCACGGTTGGCGTCGTCGTTCTGCAGGAAGGGAATGAAGGAAGTCGCCACGGAGATCATCATTCTCGGGGAGACATCCAGGTAATCGATCATACCCCGGTCCACCTCAATGATCTCATTGCGGTGGCGGCAGGTGATACGGGCATTGGTCAGGCAGCCGTTCTCGTCCAGGGGCTCGTTGGCCTGGCCCACACAGAAATCGTCCTCCACATCGGCGGTCATGTACTCCACATCCTTGGTGACGAAGCCGGTCGCCTTGTCCACCTTGCGGTAGGGAGCCTCAATGAAGCCGTACTCGTTGATCCGGGCGAAGGAAGCCAGGTAGTTGATCAGGCCGATGTTGGGACCTTCGGGAGTCTCGATGGGGCACATACGGCCGTAGTGGGTGTAGTGCACATCTCGCACATCGAAGGAAGCCCGCTCTCTGCTCAGACCGCCGGGGCCCAGTGCGGACAGACGGCGCTTATGGGTCAGCTCAGCCAGGGGGTTGTTGGCGTCCATGAACTGGGACAGGGGGCTGGAGCCGAAGAACTCCTTGATGACGGCGGTCACGGGCCGGATGTTGATCAGACTCTGTGGGGTGACGGTGTCCAGATCCTGGACGGTCATCCGTTCCCGGATCACCCGGTCCAGACGGCTGAAGCCGATGCGGAACTGGTTCTGCAGCAGCTCGCCCACGCAGCGCAGGCGGCGGTTGCCCAGGTGGTCGATGTCATCGGGGGTGCCGATGCCCATGGCCACGCAGTTGAGATAGTTGACGGATGCCATGATGTCATCCACGATGATGTGCTTGGGGATCAGGTCGTCCATCCGCTCAGCGATGGCGTCCTCCCAGCCGTCGGCGGGGACGGTCTCCAGCATTTCCCGCAGGACGCTGAAGCGGACCTTTTCCTTCACACCGTATTCCTTGGGATCAAAGTCCACGAAGTTGGCCATATCCACCATGCCGTTGGAGAAAACCTTCACGGTGACATCGCCCACCTTGACCACGGCCACATTCACGCCCTTGTCGGACAGCTCGTGGGCCTTGGCCCGGGAAATGACCTCACCGGGCATGACCAGGATCTCACCGGTCATGGGATCGGCAATAGGCTCCGCGGCCTCCTGACCGGACAGCCGGGTCCAGATATCCATCTTCTTGTTGAACTTGTAGCGGCCCACCCGGCTCACATCGTAGCGGCGGGCATCAAAGAGCAGGCCGTCCAGATGGGCGGAAGCGGTCTCCACCGTGGGAGGCTCACCGGGACGCAGCCGGCGGTAGATCTCCAGCAGGGACTCTTCCCGGGTCTTGCAGGGGTCCTTTTCGATGGTGGCCAGGATCCGCTCATCCTCGCCGAACAGCTCCTTGATCTCCTCATCGGTCTTTACGCCCAGGGCCCGGATCAGGCAGGTAATGGGCAGCTTGCGGTTCTTGTCGATACGGACCCAGAACACATTGGCGTTATCGGTCTCGTATTCCAGCCAGGCGCCCCGGTAGGGGATCACCGTAGCGGTGTAGGTATGCTGGTCGGCCTTATCCACCTCGTGGCCGTAATACATACCGGGAGAACGGACGATCTGGGAGATAATGGCCCGCTCGGCGCCGTTGATCACAAACGTGCCGCCGTTGGTCATGATGGGGAAATCTCCCATGAAGATCTCCTGCTCCTTGATTTCGTCGGTTTCCGTGTTGCGCAGACGCACCCGCACCTTGATAGGCTTGGCGTAGGTGGCATCCCGTTCCTTGCACTCCTCGATGGTATACTTGGGAGGCTCGTTCATGGAGAAATCCAGGAAGCTCAGTTCCAGTTTACCGGAGAAATCGGTAATGGTGCCCGCGTCCTTGAACACCTCCTGCAGTCCCTCTTCCAGGAACCACTGGTAGGAGTCCTTCTGGATCTTGAGCATATTGGGCATTTCCAGAATCTCTTCGTACTTTGCGTAGGACTTACGCATGGTCTTGCCGAACATCTCGTCCCTGACCATTGCCATATGGATCATCACAGCCTTTCTTTCGGCTTTCGCCGGAATGATGTGTTGCTAACGAATTTTGATACGCCCGGGATCGTTGTCGTTTTGCCAAAGAAGGTACTTGACAGCGACCCGGATCTGTGGTAAGATGACCGTGTTAGGGGGAGGTGTGTCCAAAAGGTCACACTACCACAGTATGGACTACCATTTTACATCACCCTCTTACTTTTGTCAATACGGTTTTTTCCAAATCCGGAGCTTTTTGCTCCGGATTTTTTGTATCCCCTCCAGTGCTTCCCCCGGGCGGCGGTGGGAGTCTCTCCCGTCCCGGAACCCCCGGCGGAAAGTTTTTCCAATTTTTCCGCGAAAAAATCCCGGGAAAACCAGCTGTTAGCCTCCGCTAACCCAATTCCTTGTCACAGTTTACAATTTTGCCGGTCATTTTCTGTCAGCTTCGTTCATAGCATTTCTGCCAAAAGGGCGGTATAATAAATTTACCAGTCTGTACACTTTTTACAGGCACCAAACAAGGAGGCAATGCTATGCTGGATGAATCCTACTACCGCAAAACGGACGAGATTATCTCCCGGTATGTCCGGGATGCCAGATCCCTGATCCCCATTATGCAGGATATTCAGGCGGAATACCGCTATCTCCCGGGCGAGCTGCTGAGCTATGTTGCCGGCCAGATCGGCATCACCGAAGCCAAGGCCTACTCCGTGGCGACCTTCTATGAAAACTTCTCCTTCGAAGCCAAGGGCAAGTATGTCATCAAGGTCTGCGACGGCACCGCCTGCCATGTCCGCCACTCCACCCCGG
>CAYRYT010000141.1:0-3576 GCA_964428625.1 uncultured Oscillospiraceae bacterium
GCTGGACATGGTGAGCAAATACATCGGCGGCGGTGGTGAGGATGCCACCGTTCGGCTGAACAAAATCGGCTCCGATGCCTGGCAAAAGACCAAAGCCAAGGCCCGGAAGGCTGCCAAGGACATGGCCGGGGAGCTGATCCAGCTCTACGCCGCCCGGAAGCGGCAACAGGGCTTCGCCTTCGCTGCCGATTCCCCCTGGCAGCGGGAATTTGAGGACAATTTCCCCTACCCGGAGACGGACGACCAGCTGCGGTGCATCGCTGACATTAAGCGGGATATGGAATCTTCCATCCCCATGGATCGCCTGCTCTGCGGCGATGTGGGCTTCGGCAAAACGGAAGTCGCCCTCCGGGCGGTGATGAAAGCCGTCATGGACGGCAAGCAGGTGGCCATCATGGTGCCCACCACGGTCCTGGCCCAGCAGCACTACCAGACCGCCGTGGCCCGGTTCCGGGGGTTCCCGGTGAACATCGATGTACTCAGTCGCTTCCGCACCCCCAAGCTCCAGCAGCAGACCATCCAGAATCTCCGGGCAGGCACTGTGGATCTGATCATCGGCACCCACAAGCTCCTGCAGAAAAGCGTCCAGTTCAAGGATCTGGGCCTGCTGATTGTGGACGAGGAGCAGCGCTTCGGTGTCAGCCACAAGGAGCGGCTCAAAGAGATCTCCCAGGGGGTGGATGTGCTGACCCTGTCCGCTACCCCCATTCCCCGGACCCTGAACATGGCCCTGTCCGGGATTCGGGATATGTCCACCCTGGAAGAGCCCCCCGCCGACCGCTACCCCGTCCAGACCTTCGTCATGGAGCACAGCAACGCTATTTTGGATGATGCCATCCGCCGGGAGGTTCAGCGGGGCGGTCAGGTCTACTACCTCCACAATCGGGTGGAGACCATTGACCAGTGCGCCGGTGCCATGCAGCGGCGGATCCCCGGCCTGCGGGTGGCCGTGGCCCACGGCAAAATGGGAGAGGATGCCCTGGGGGATGTGATGCAGTCCATGGCCGAGGGAGAAATTGATGTGCTGGTATGCACCACCATCATCGAAACCGGTCTGGATATCCCCAACGCCAATACCCTGATCATTGAAAACGCCGACCGGTTCGGCCTGTCTCAGCTTCATCAGCTCCGTGGCCGGGTGGGCCGTTCCACCCGCCATGCCTATGCCTACTTCACCTACAAGCCGGATAAGCAGCTCTCAGAAATTGCGGAGAAGCGGCTGGCAGCCATCCTGGATTTTGCCGAATTCGGTTCCGGCTTCAAAATCGCCATGCGGGATTTGGAGATCCGGGGCGCTGGCAATCTGCTGGGCGCGGAGCAGTCGGGACATATGATGAGCGTGGGCTATGATATGTATCTGAAGCTCCTGGATGAAGCTGTGCTGGAGGAAAAGGGCGAATCTCCCAGAGAGATCAGCTGCACCGCTGACCTGAATGTAACGGCCAATGTGGACAAGAACTATGTCTCCCGGGGGGAGGAGCGGATGGATCTGTACCGCCGGATGGCGGCCATCCGAAACCAAAGCGATGCCGACGATCTGCTGGACGAAATTGTGGACCGCTACGGCGAGCCCCCCAAGGGCGTGCTGAACCTTATCGACATTGCCCTGCTCCGGGCCAACGCCCGAAGCGTGGATATCAAGGATATCAAGCAGAAGGCAACGGATGTGCTGTTCACCTTGACCAACCTGAATTTCCAGGCTTTCAGCCTGCTGTGCGACGACAGCGAATACAAAAACCGCCTGAGTCTGGTGGCCACCGCCAAGGAGCCTACCATTCGTCTGAAGCTGGCCCCCGGTGTGGACAGCCTTCGCCAGTGCAAGGTCTTTGTTCAGCGTATGCAGCGCTGCCAGGGCGGGAAAGAAACGGAAAATGGCCAATAAAAAAACGCCTTCTGAGGAGGCGCAGATCGATGAGGCCTACCGCAGCATCACCGGCCGGGAACCCCAGGTTCGCCGGGGCGGCACCAGCTGCCTGGGCATGGTGATCCTGGCTCTCTTTGTTCTGGCGGCGGTTCTGATCCTGAGCCGGCTGCTGTGATTTGCAAACATAACCCCCATCCCTGGTCGGCACCGCCGGCTGGGGATGGGGGTTCGTTATTGATTCTGAGCCTGCTCTTCCAGCTGGAGCATATCCGCCAGCCGGGTGATAAAGGCCGCATTGGTGGGCCGCTTGATACACCCATCCGGGCCGGGTGGAAAGTACAGACGCCAGATCTGCTCGTCCCGGCTGTTCCAGGCCGCGCCAATGGCGCAGCGGATGGAGCGCTCCACCTGGGCGGTGGTGCCGTTGATGAGATCGGCCACGGCGGGATAAAGCTCCTTGGTCACGGACTGCTCCATGTCCCGGCTCATCACCAGCACCGCCTCCCGCAGGCAGCTGTAACCCCGGAGCTTGGTGGGAATGCCCAGATTCAGGAGCATATTGGAAACTGCCGTCCGGGCATCGGGGCGGGAGAGAACCGGGGCTTTCAGCTGGCTGCTGAGATCCGACACCCGGGCGGCCACGGCCCGGATATCACAGGGCTTGACCATCAGGTAGGCCACGCCCATTCGCTCCACCGCCTGGAGGACATAGTCATTGGTAAAGCGGGTGGTGGCCAGGATCAGGGGCCTGATCCCCTCTTCCTGGGCCATTTGCAGCAGGGTGATGCCATCCAGCCCGGGCATCATCAGATCCAAAACCACCACATCCGGGGTAAAATTGCGCAGAAGCTCCATGGTCTGCAGCCCATCCCGGCTGCTGCGGAGGCGAAATGCCCCACGCAGTGCCTCAGACAGCGCATTTCGGAAATCTTCCGAGCTGTCGGCGATCAGTAACTTCAAGGTATCCACGCAATCGTGCCCCCTTTTCTGCTTTTTTCACCAATAAAATACCATATTCATACTATCTTTGCAACCAAAAGTATCCGATGTGTCTCGATTATTTTCGACGGCGGTTTTCTAAAAACTCCCCGGAGCCGTTTTTTCCCCGGCATCCCGTCTCCCATTGCAGGGGAGCGCCGGGTCTCGTCTTTCCGGGATGTACCATATATGGAATCCTTCCGCCCTCCATATACACCCGCCTTTCTCCCCCCCGCTGACCCTGTCGAAAAGATTTTACTATGCAAAAAAGCCATCCCTCGGGAGCGGTCCAAAAAACAGTATAATAAAGTTTTCGGGAAGGCGGCATGCGTGATCATGCCGCTTTTCCGTTCATAACGCCATAGAATTGTAGTCTGCTCGGTAAATTTCAGTCCTCCTTTTCTGATTTTAAGTAAAAGAAAAGCACCTCCGTAGAGATGCTTTTCAAAATGGTGTTGTGTTTTCTGTCCGTTAGAAAAATGATTATAGCAAGTCTTTGGTTTTCCGGGCAAGGTAAAGGGGTAGATTGGTAAAATCACCGTCTTTACGATAGCCACGCTTGGAGAAACGGAAGGCGTGTTTCGGTTTGTGGTCTGCGATATATTTTTTGAAAGAAGGTGCAGACCGATCTTCGCCACCTTTGGCTTCGATAGGAATGATCTCCATACCGCTTTGCAGAACAAAGTCGATCTCGCTGCCCTTATCGGAGTAGTACCGGGGTTCTACCTCAAACT
>CAYRYT010000142.1:0-3571 GCA_964428625.1 uncultured Oscillospiraceae bacterium
ACGCAGCAGATTTACAGTCTGTCCCCTTTGGCCACTCGGGAACTCCCCCATATTCAATTGCTGTCTGATTGGAGCCGGTAGACGGACTCGAACCCCCGACCTGCTGATTACAAATCAGCTGCTCTACCAACTGAGCTATACCGGCGGCTCAAACAGAACACGCTTATTATAGCACGGAATTGGGATTTGTCAAGCATTATTTTTACAGTTTTTTGCTTTTTTCACCGGGCGGGGAAAAGCCCCGGACCCTCCAGGATCCGGGGCCGGATAATCAGATGCCGAAGTAACGCTTGGCGTTGTTGAAGCTGATACCCTCCACGATCTTCTTCAGAGAGGACTCGATGTTGGGATACTCGCCGTTTTCCACCCAGGAACCGATGAGGTTGCACATAATGCGGCGGAAATAGTCATGCCGGGCGTAGCTCAGGAAGGAGCGGGAGTCGGTGAGCATACCCACGAAGTTACCCAGCAGGCCGAGGCTGGCCAGGGACTTCATCTGTTCCTCCATGCCCACCTTGTGATCGTTGAACCACCAGGCGGAACCCTGCTGAATCTTGCCGGGAACCACGGTGCCCTGGAAGCAGCCGATGAGGGTGCCCAGCTGGGCGTTATCGGCGGGATTCAGGGAGTAGAGGATGGTCTTGGGGCACTCGCCGGTCTCGTCCAGCGCGGACAGCAGCTGGGAGATGTTGCCGCCGCAGGTGTTCTGGGCGATGGCGTCCACACCGGTGTCGCCGCCCTGGGCCTTGAAGATCCGCTGGTTGTTGTTGCGCAGGCAGGAGTAGTGCAGCTGCATGGCGATGTCCAGCCGGGCATAGGCACGGCCCAGGCACAGCAGAATGACAGTCTGATAGCCCTCCACTTCCTCCACGGTGAGCTGCTCGCCCCGCAGAGCCTTCTGGTAGACCGCATCGGCCTGCTCCACGGTGTAGTTCTGGAAGGGAACATAGTCCAGGCCGTGGTCGGAAGCCTTACAGCCGTGGGCGTGGAAGAACTCCAGACGCTTCACCAAGGCATCCAGCACATCCTGCATGGTGGCAAGCCGCTCCTTGCCCACAGAGGCCGCCAGAGCGGTCATGTACTCGGCCCAACCGGCCTTATGGATGTTCACAGCCTTGTCAGGACGGTAGGAGGGGCCAACAACGACCTGAATCGTGGGATCGGCGGCGATACGATCATGCCACTGGAGGCTGTCCACGGGGTCGTCAGTGGTTCCGATGAAGGCGACATTGGCCTTGCGGATCAGGCCCCGGGCGGTCATGTCAGGGTCGTTCTGGAGCAGGTCGTTGCACTTGTCCCAGATCCGCCGGGCGCTCTCGGTGGTCAGAGGCTCCTCGATGCCGAAGAACTGCTTCAGCTCCAGATGGCACCAGTGGTACATGGGGTTGCCAATGGCCATTTCCAGGGCCTCCACGAACTTCAGGAACCGCTCGTAAGGAGGCTGGTCGCCGGTGATGTAGCTCTCGTCCACGCCGTTGGAGCGCATGACGCGCCACTTGTAGTGGTCGCCGGCGTAGGAGCCATCGGGCTGCTTGCCGCCCAGCCAGACCTCGGCCAGGTTGTTGAACCGGCGATCCTCGTAGATCTCCTGGGGGTTCAGGTGGCAGTGATAGTCGCACAGGGGCATCTTGGACGCATAGTCATGATACAGATGCCGGGCGGTCTCGGTTTCCAGAATGAAATTCTGATCGTTAAATGCTTTCATAAGTTTGGTGGAGCGGGTGCTCCACAGCCTCCTTTGTTATCGAAGTGGATAAGATTATTATAAACCCCATGGCGGGAAATGCAAGATGGCGAAAAGCATAATCTTTCAGGGGGTATTTTGCGCAATTTCCTAAAAAGAATCGAGAAAGAAGGGCCGAAGCCCTTCTTTACCGGTTAGTATGGACGGATATAGCGCTGTTTGGTGCTGGCGGTGGGCCGGGCGTGAACGCCGGAGACCAGCCCCAGCATGGCGTAGAGGGTCACGATGGAGCTGCCGCCATAGCTGATGAAGGGCAGGGTGATGCCGATGATGGGCATAACGCCCAGATTCATGCCCACATTGATCAAAATCTGGAACAGCA
The DNA here is from genome assembly GCA_964428625.1 of uncultured Oscillospiraceae bacterium. Lineage (GTDB taxonomy): Bacteria > Bacillota > Clostridia > Oscillospirales > Oscillospiraceae > Faecousia. The sequence goes on from CAYRYT010000142.1 coordinate 2,067, forward strand.
GCGCCGAAGCGGCACCGAAGCAAACCAGCCGCCGGATGAATTCCGGGGAGCGCAGGCCCACCTGGATGCACCGGGCGATGATCAGACCCAGCAGGAGCAAAATCGCAAGGCAGCCCAGATAGCCCAGCTCCTCCCCCGCGGCGGAGAAGATGAAGTCCGTGTGCTGGGCGGGAAGGGCACCGTCGGTCTGGGTCCGGGTGCCGTTGAACAGCCCCTGGCCGGTCATGCCGCCGCCGGTGAGGGATCTCAGGCCCAGCATACTCTGGTAGCGCTCATCAATGCCGTTGGGGTCCAGGGTAGGATCCCAGAGGACCTGGAGCCGCTTTTTCTGGTATTCTTCCAGGAAATAGTTCCAGATAATGGGGATCATGGCACCTATGCCGCCGGCAGCCAGGGCAAACCAGCCCATGTGGACACCGCCGCCGAAGGCCATGCCCACGAACACCGCCACGAAAATCAGGGAAACGCCCAGGTCCCGGGAGATCACCACATTCAGACCGAAGATCAGCACCAGATGGAAACCGTAGTGGAGAATGGATGGGAAAGAGGACAGGCGGTTCTGATGGGAGTTCATGACGGAGGCCATGATCAGAATCAGCGTGATTTTGCAGATCTCCGCAGGCTGGATATTCACCGGCAGGAAGGGAAAATGGAGCCAGCTCTTGTTGCCGGAGCCGTTATCCGTGCCGAAGGGGATCAGCAGAAGGATCAGAACACAGTTGAGCAGCACCATGGTCCGCCGATGCTCGGAGAAGGTGTCCACATCGATGGAGGACATGACCATATAGGCCAGGACTCCCAGCACCGTGGCACCCAGCTGGACGATGATGTAGCGGCTGCTGTTCATATAATTGGTGGCGCTGGCCACGATGACACAGCCGAAGGCGGTGGTGACCAGGCACAGCACCAGCAGGGGGATGTCCCCCCTGCGGAAGAAGGCTTTTAGTTCCCGGAGAATTTCACCCATGGGCGACACTCCTTTCGTCGGGAGAAGGGATCATTCCTGGATGTTGATGGCGATGTGGACATCATCCAGCTGCTTCTGGGACACGGTGGTGGGGGCATCCATCATCAGGTCCTGCGCATTTTTGTTCATGGGGAAGGTGATAACCTCCCGGATGGACTCCTCGCCGGTGAGCATCATGATCAGGCGGTCCACACCGGGGGCAGCGCCTGCATGGGGGGGTGCGCCGTAGGTGAAAGCGTTGTACATGGCGGGGAACTTGGCCTTCACATCCTCCTCGCCCAGGCCCACCATCTCGAAGGCCTTGACCATGATCTCGGGATCGTGGTTCCGGACAGCGCCGGAGGCGCACTCATAGCCGTTGCACACCAGGTCGTACTGGTCAGCATTGATAGCCAGGAGCTTCTCAGTATCCCCCTCTGCCTCCAGCAGGGCCTGCATACCGCCCTGGGGCATGGAGAAGGGGTTGTGGCAGAATTCCAGCTGGCCGGATTCCTCGCCCATCTCGTACATGGGGAAGTCCACGATCCAGCACAGGGCA
>CAYRYT010000143.1:0-3571 GCA_964428625.1 uncultured Oscillospiraceae bacterium
AGTTCCTGATGAACGAGGCCCGTTACTCCCGTCTGACCCGCGAGTTCCCCGAGCGTGCTACCGAGCTGTTCGCCCGTAACGAGGCTGCCGCTAAGGAGCGCTGGGAGCATCTGAACAAGCTGGTTGAGATGTACAAGGACTGATCCTTCGTCCTGACCCCTGAATAAACCGAACCGCCCCCGATTCCGGGGGCGGTTTTCTATCCTATTTTACAATATCCTCCTCTCAAAGCGACTGGGGCGTTGCGCCGAAGGGGACAAAAATCCGGCCCGTCCTTCCGTTCCTCCGGAATCATGCGCAGGGTGTTGAACACATCGCGCCCGGCGTTCCCGATTTCAAAAAGCGCCTCGATAAACGAGGCGCTTTCGTTGATTATTTTGGTATATCAGCTATCCTTCTGTTCCGGCGGCGGAACGGGCCTGCCGGTTTTTCCGGGGTCGATGTTTTTTCGATCCAGGAGTCTGTCGGTATACTGCCGGGCAAGGGCATAGCAAACCGACACCATGGGGATCATCAGTACCATTCCGGCTACGCCCATAACGCTGCCGCCCACGCTCACTGCGATCAACACCCACATGCTGGGAAGACCCACGGAGGTGCCCACCACCTTAGGGTAGATCATGTTGTTCTCGATCTGCTGAAGAATCAGGAACATAACCACGAACACCACCGCCTGGAGGGGGTTGGTCACCAGGATCAGGAAGGCACCCACAATGCAGCCGATCCAGGCACCCACAATGGGGATGAAGGCGGTCACCGCGATGAGTACACTGATCAACGCCACATAGGGCATCCGGAACAGCGTCATGGCCACGGCAAACATACTGCCCAGAATGCAGACCTCCAGACACTGGCCGGAGAGAAAGTCGGAGAAGGTCTTGTTGGTCAACTGAAGAATGCGGATCAGCTCGTCACAAATCCCCTCGGGGAGAATGGCATAGCCCACCCGGCGGAACTGACGGCCCAACTTCTCCTTGTCAAACAGGCAGTAGATGGCAAAAATCACACCCACAAATACATTCATTACCGCCCCGGCCAGGCTGCCAATGGCGGAGAAGGTGCTGCCCAAAATGGTGGACAGGCTGTTTCCCACAAAGGATACCACCTTCTGAGCCAAATCCGCCCAGTTCAGGCTGGCCAGGCTGGTGTTCTCGTTGATCCATTTCAGCAGCTCCGGGTCATCATCGATGTAATCCTGGATCCGAGCCTGCATCCGCACGAAGAAATCCCTCAATTGGGGGATCAGGGTCTGGATGGTCTGGCTCAACTGGGGAATCAGCAGCCAGAACACCAGGGCGATCACCAGTACCAGCACCAGCAGGGTCAGAACCAGGGCCAAAGCCCGGCGGGCACCAGCCTTCTTCATCCCGCCCAGGAGCTTTTCCATAGCCCGCATGGGTACATTGATGATAAAAGCCAAGGCCGCTCCCAGAAGAAAGGGTGACAAGATCCCGGTCACGCCCTGGAGGATCCGTTTGACCCGATCCGTCTCGTGGAGGAACCAATACAGCAGGATGCATCCCGCTACCCCCAGGAAGACCCTTTGGATGGTTTTTTTATCTATAGACATGGACATTGCCCCTTTCTTTGCTTTGTTCTATTTTATCCCATAACCCGCTCCCCTGTCAAGGGTGATAATGCCCCGGCGGGGCGCATATCCTGATTCCGGTAGCACACAGCATCGGAGGGGATTCCATATGCAGCAAACCATGGAGGAGCGAGCCTGCGAGCTGGCTGTGTACATGATCGAAACCGGGGCCACGGTTCGTGCCGCAGGAGCAAAATTCGGCCTATCCAAATCCACGGTCCACAAGGACCTGCAGCAGCGGCTGCCCCAGTGCAACCCCCTGCTCTACGCCCAGGTGCGCAAGGTACTGGACCGGAACAAGGCTCAGCGTCACATCCGGGGCGGAATGGCCACCCGGGAAAAATACCGCCACAAATGAATCTTGTCCCCGGCACCGCCGGGGACAATTTCCGTCAAAGATCATCCACATCCTGGACCGGCAGTTCCGAGCCTTCCAGAGGCAGGCCGGTGTAGCTTCCCTGGGGATCTGTGACGATGGGTTCCGGCTTCTGCCGCTTCTTTTTCCCTATACCCATTTCCCTCACCTCCCGCCCTATTATCTGCCCCAGGGGGAATTCTATTCTTGCGTAGGGCATTCTTTTGTGATATACTGGCAAAAAGGATGTGACATCATGTTTGATATGACCCTGATTGCCATGGGCAAGCTGAAGGAAAAATTCTACCTCTCCGCCGCAGGAGAATACGAAAAACGGATGAGGGGCTACTGCAATTTTCGGATTCTGGAGCTGCCGGAGGTCCGCCTGCCGGAGGATCCTTCCCCGGCGGAAATTGCCGCGGGCCTGGAAAAGGAAGCGGATGCCATTTTCGCCAAAATCCCCAAGGGGGCCTGGTTTTGCGTTCTGACCCCGGAGGGAAAAATGCTCTCCTCCGAGGCACTGGCGGAGAAAATGGGAGAAGTGAAGCTGACGGGCAAATCCAGCGCCTGCTTCCTCATCGGCTCCTCCTTTGGTATGTCCCCCCGGGTCAAGGCCCGGGCGGATTTTCGCCTGTCCATGAGCCCCATGACCTTCCCCCATCACCTGGCCCGAATTATGGTGCTGGAGCAGCTGTACCGGGCGGAGGCCATCCAGGCCGGGAGCAAATACCACAAATGACCCAAGATCCCCCTTCCTTTCGGAAGGGGGATCTTCATTTAGAATTCGCCCGCGGCGTACATCACCGCGGAAAGACCGCACAGCGGGGCCGTCTCACAGCGCAGGATCCGACTTCCCAGGGTGCAGATGCGCATTCCCGCCCCCCGGGCCAGTTCCACTTCCCGGGCCTCCAGGCCTCCCTCCGGGCCTGTGAGCATGCTGACCGACTGCCAGTTCCCCTCTGCCAGAGCCATGCGCAGGGTGGTTGCGTGCTCGTTCTCATAGAACACAATGGGCATATCCGCCCGGGCCGCCTCCTCCACCGCCGCCTGGTAGGAAGGCAGCACCCGCACCTGGGGGATCCGGCCACGGCCGGACTGCTCTGCGGCGGAAAGGGCGATCTTCTGCCACCGCTCCACCTTTTTCCGCAGACTCTTTTCATCAGGCTTGGAGACACACCGTCTGCTGGGGAAGGCTACGATCTCATATGCACCCAGCTCCGTAGCCTTCTGGATCACATGCTCCAGCTTATCCCCCTTGGGGAAGGCCATATATACCGTCACCCGGACCGATGGCTCCGTGGCACTGTCCCGGCGCTGATCCACAGCCAGGACAGTCTCCCCCGCCTCGCACCGGACGACCCGGCACACCGCTTCCCTGCCGTCGCCATCGCAGGCCAGCACCTGCTCCTCCGCCTTCAGCCGCAGGACCTTGGCGTGCTGAGCATTCTCCCCAGTCAGAAGGATGGTATCCTCCGCCAAGTCTCCGGTGTTCACAAAAAATCTGGTCATAATTGGCCTCCTCACGGTTTTTTGACAGTATAGCACAGATTTCCTGAAATTACAACGGGCTTTCCCATTTGGGGCAGTCCCATAAGGAAGTAATCTCTATGTAGGTACGGTGTAACCCC
>CAYRYT010000144.1:0-3554 GCA_964428625.1 uncultured Oscillospiraceae bacterium
TGGCATGGGACAGAGGAGATCTGGACACCTTGCAGCGCTTCTTCGGCTACACGGTTTCCAACACCAAGGGAAAGCCCACCAACAGTGAGTTTATCGCCCTGATTGCTGATAGATTACAGCTTCAGCTAAAGTCCGCAGAAGTGGGGAATTTCTAAGAAAACGGGAACTTTTTCTTAGTTTTCTTCCACCAGCCGAACCAACGAATTGGGGCTTGATCGGGATAATCCCACTGCCCCTAGTGATTTCTTTTTCTACCATAATGATGATAAACCGTCGTTCTGCTAAGATCGCAGACCCTGGCCAGCTCCGACACATTCAGTTGCCTGGTCTTATAGGCCAGCTAATGCCGCAGGAACACCGTGACAGAGGGGGATGAAGGTTCCGATTTTCCTTGGCAGTCGGATGATGCGCCGCACCCTGTAAGGGCCGATTCTTAATCGGCCCGCAAAGCCTCCCCCTACCAGAGGGGAGGTGGCACGGCGTTCGCCGTGACGGAGAGGGTGGAAGGTTCCAATTTCCTCAGAAGTCGGATGGATGCGACCCGTTGCGGCCAAGGGCCGCGCCTTTTGCAAATATCCAACCTTCAATCCCCTCAGTCATGCTGTCCGCATGACAGCTCCCCTTACTAAGGGGAGCCTTCTTTTCCGGCATTTCCGGCTCGACGGGAACGCTCAGGAATCGGTAGCTTGCGGGCCGATTAAGAATCGGCCCCTACCTGGGCCTGGCGGAACCTACTGACATTTTTACGAAATTCGGGCTTCCATCCCCTCAGTCGGCCTGCTTGGCCGCCAGCTCCCCTTACTAAGGGGAGCCTTTATATTGGGCATTATCTGCCTGGCGGAATTGTCTATTTTGTTAAAAAACCGCCCAAAAGAATTGTTCAGTGCTACAAAATTCCGCCAGCTGCAAATTTCCTCTTGCGCTGGCGGTTTCCCTGTGCTATTATGTGACCGTAGTCACATTCGCAATCACAATTGCACCCACATAATTACCCGGAGATCCGCCGCAAAGGGAAAAGCAGAGCGGCGATCCGCTCTGCTTCTCAATACACCAGTTGGCCCCCGATGGGCAGGCCGTCTTCCACTTTCTTCACGGTGGAACGGACAATGTCCTCTGCCGTGCCCCGGATGTCCATACCCAGGGTGGTCTCAATGATGCGCTTGCGCTCCGCCTCCCCCACGCTGTACAGCTTCAGGGCACAATCCAGGAAGCGGGTGATCTTGTCCTCCACGGTGAAGTACATATCACAGGGAACTGCCATATAGCCCCGGATCATGCTGCCGGAGGCAATCTCCATTTCGTAGAAATCCCGGGCACGGGCTTCCGGCTGGAACTGCCGGAACACCTTGTAGAGCCGCTCGGACATGACCCGATAGATATACAGGCTCGTGGTGGGCAGGCTGTAGGCCGCCACATACAGCTCCCGGAGCTGCTCGCTCATTTCCGCCGTGTGAATTTCCAGTGCGCCCTCCACAGCACAGACCACCATGGGGTCATCGGAACCGCTGATCTTCTGCGCCAGGTCGTACTGCCCAACGAAGATCCATTTCACCAGTTCCAGGAGCAGCGCCTCCTTGCTGGGGTAGGCCCGGAAGAAGGAGCTTGGGGTCATTCCCGCCCCCCGAGCGATCTCCGCCGTGGTTGCCCCTTCATAGCCCTTTTCCAAAAAGAGCATGACCGCGGAGCGCAACATTTTCTGCTGGGTCAACAGGCCACTGGGTTGTTTTCCTTTCGGTGGCATGACATCCTTCCTTTCTGAAAGTTTAATTGTAACTATAGTCACAGTATACCATGATACCCAGGGAATTACAAGTCTAAATCTGCCGGTTTCCGGTATCTCTTCCGGAAACTTTTCGACAAGGAGTGTCCACCATGGAAACAAGCCCCATTTCTGCCCCCAATTCCGGATCGCCGGTCTGTCCCGCCCGCAGCTGCGCCGTGGAAGTTCCCTGTTCCTGCCAGAGTGGGGCGGTAGAGCGGCTCCTGGCCATGCTGGACGACCCCCAGGTTGTGGCCCGGCTTCACAGCTGCCCCGTTCAGCCCACGGTGGTGATCCTTGCGACTCTGCCTCCGGAGCAGTCCACAGGCATTTCCTGCCAGCTTTGTCAGAATGCCGGGACTGCCGCCCCGGAACCTGCTCCCGCCGACCTCCACGGTACCGTCACCTCCCTCATTCACGAGGCGGGAATTCCCTCCCACATCAAGGGCTATCAATACCTCCGGGAGGCCGTGGCCCTGGTGGCGGAGGACCCGGAAATGCTCCAAGGCATCACCAAGATCCTCTACCCCAAAATCGCCAAAGCCCACAGAACCACCGCTTCCAGCGTGGAACGGGCAATCCGTCACGCCATCGAGCTGGCCTGCGAGCGGGGTGCCCTGGAGACGCTACAACAGCTCTTCGGCTATACCGCAGCAAACGGCAGGGGAAAACCCACAAATTCCGAGTTTATCGCCATGATTGTCGAGAAATTGCAGCTTCTGCGTTCCCGGGCCGATACCCCATCTCTCTAGTCTTCCCAGCGGAAAGGACGGGTCACCCACCCCATCTGTCCCACAGGTCCCAATTCTCCGGGCCGGCCCTCCCCTTTCCGATTATTTGCCAAAAAAGACGGGTAATCCCGTCTTTTTTGCTACCCGGCCCAATTTCCCAATTTTCCACAATACGGGACCTCACTTTCTGTTGCTTTTGGCCATTGACAGCGTGGGCAAATCTAACTATAATAGTAGCGGTGAAAGTTTTCATTTTTCCGCAACCCTTTGAAAATCATTACAAAAAAATTGGCTTAATTGCCTCAGGAGGTTTATTCAAATGGATGTTTTAAGCAGACTGTCCAATTCCATCGTTGTCCCCGTCGTGGTCATTGAGGATGCGGCTGATGCTGTCCCCACCGCAAAGGCCATGGTCGCCGGCGGCGTGGATGTGATGGAGATCACCCTGCGTACCCCCGCCGCTCTGGATTCCATCAAGGCTGTTGCCGACAACTGCCCCGATATGCTGGTGGGCGCCGGTACCGTTCTGAACCTGGACCAGTGCAAGGCCGCTGTGGCCGCCGGTGCCAAGTTCATCGTCTCCCCCGGCATTGACCCCACCGTTGTGTCCTGGTGCATCGAGAACGGCATCGCCGTAACCCCCGGCTGCGTCACCCCCACTGAGATCACCATGGCCGTCAACCTGGGCCTGAAGGTGGTCAAGTTCTTCCCCGCCAATGTCTACGGCGGCCTGAACGCCATGAAGAATCTGTCCGCTCCCTTTGTCGGCGTGAAGTTCATGCCCACCGGCGGTGTCAACGCTGCCAACATCAAGGAGTATGTGGACGCTCCCTTCATCCACGCCGTGGGCGGCAGCTGGGTCTGCCCCAAGGCCGACATCAAGGCCGGTAACTGGGACAAGATCACTGCCCTGTGCGCCGAGGCCCGGAAGAACGCCATCGGCTGATCCATTTGTACATCATAATTTATTTGAAAGGAATTTAGAATTATGTCCAGAATCGTTACCTTTGGCGAGCTGATGCTCCGGCTGCAGCCCTACAACTACGAGCGTTTCGTCCAGTGCG
>CAYRYT010000145.1:0-3516 GCA_964428625.1 uncultured Oscillospiraceae bacterium
AAGCAGCTTGTAAAGTAGACATGAAATCTACCATTGTTTGTGGTTCGCCTAATAACTCATTAAGTCCACCAAAACGAAAAAGAAGATTAGTGAAATAACTCAAAAAATCTTCCTCAGAATTAAAAATCTGTTCAGTTATATTTCTGTCCTTATGCAGTAACAATTTATGTATATCATTATGCATTGAAACGACAGTTTTATTGATTTGTTCGTTTGTAAATTCTCCGTATTTATACTTCATAATTAGTCACCATTGATATATGAGTTATACATATACCCATAATCCCTAATCATTTTATTTTGTTCTTTCTTCATACTGTCTAAGCGGTCAATCATATTTTTATGATTGTCGAGCAGCTTTTTTTCTTCTTTGCCACCTATCATGATAGATGTATGTAGAATTGAATCAACCTGTGGTTGTAGCCACTCAATAGTCATTCCAATAGATAAAATTTCTAATACAAAATCTTCATCAGAATATTCGTCTACTGAATTGTTCAATTCGAATTTAAATTCCTGTATCTCATCGTCTAATGAGAGAACAGAAAATAATCTTCGCACTCTTGGTTTTCCGACAGCCGAATGAAATCTTTCAGTATAAATTTCGAATAAATCACTTTCATCCAAAGACAATTCCTTTGGGTCATTTATTTTATTTAATACTCTTGAAAAGAGAGTAGAGTAGGAAAGCGTCATAAGCTAACACCTCCTAATTATTTCACAAACAATTGACTTAACAAATTAAAATCTGAATCAAAAATTTCACTCAATACTCTAACTTTAGAAATACTGTCTAATCGTCCTTTTGCAATTTCAGTAGAAATCATCTTGGATAAAATTATTTTAGATTCATCTGGCAAATTTGTAATTTCTGCTTTCATTCGATGAATTGGCATTTCTAAAATTTCAAGTAAATCGTTTGTTGTATATAAGGATTCGTATGCTCTTTTAACAGATGGAAATACATCTAAAAAATCGTCATCTAAAACAACGAATCTTGGCAAGAAGATATGGTCACTGCCTTTACGAACTAAATCTGCTAAATCTCTATAATTGATTTCACATTCAGCTCCATATTTTCTAAATTCATAGGTATTGCCTGAACGACAGGTAATATTTAATCCACCATACCAAACTGAACGACAAAGAATATAGTCAGAATCTGTAAAGACTTTCTTTCCTTTAACCGTTGTCGTTTTTTTAGTAGTAGGTTTCGTATTTTCTACAGCTTCTTCGGAAGCAATGATATCAATTTCTGTTGTTTCTACAGAAGTGCTTGTTTTCTTTTTATACGCCATTAAAAAATCTCCTTTTTCTCAATACAAAAGGGAGTAGTATTAAACCACTCCCTTATATTTCAATATATTAGTCTTCAGAAATTGTCCATTGACCAAAGTATTTGCATAAACGAGCCGCAACACCAAGTTCTCTTTGAACTTCGTATTTCATAATATCAGCGATATTACTATTTGAAGTTCCTCTTTCAGACACTTCATCAACAAGAGTTTCACCTACGTCAACCATATCGATCATTTTGTTTTCACCAGATGCAAAAATTAAAAGAATATCATCATCGTAAACATCTTTTGTTACATCGTTCTTAGCGAATCTCTGTGGAATTTCAATAAGTTTATAACGACCATAATTTCCTAATCTTCCCATAGTAGCAACAGATTCTTTCTGAGAAGCAGAAATCCAATCTACGCTGATAAGATTTTCAAGTTCTTGAAGACCTACCATAGTGCCCATAATAAAAACATCTGCATTATCATTTGCTGTAGATACGTTCTGAAGAACTTTGTTGAATTTCTTTCTGTTAGCTGTATTTAAAGCACCTGTTTCAACGAAACCATCTATTACAGGAAGTTTTTTATGTGCATTAAGCAATTCTGTAATGATTAGGTTTTGTGTCATTTCAACGAATGCTTTTGTAATCGCATCAACAAGTTTTGTCCAATCTTCTTGACCAATCAAATATCTGTCGATGTCAGCACCAACAGCAGCACCGTAAACATCAGTTTCTACAGAGTATGTGCTACCTTCTGGTAATCTTTGTAACATCGTGTCATGATGTCTTTTACCCATTCTTGCAATAGAAAGGATAACTTCTTCATGTTCGTTCTTAAAAAGGTTTTTATCCCCTTCTTTAAGATTCTTATAATTTACTAACTCATTGAACCATTCATTTTCTTTAAGACCAGTAGTAACTGTCCAGTCTGTTACTTCTTCAATAACATCGAAGAATTGTCTACCATAATCTCTGTATGCATGATTACGTTCTCTCACAGAAGAATCTTTAGTAAGCCCGAAAATCTTTAAAGACATTTCTCTAAGTTTATCCTCGGCTTCTCTTTTAGAGATACCTTCGTCAAGTTCTCCTTTGTATAAATCAAACATTAAATTTTTTACTTCATCATAAGAAGTTTGCATTTCTGCAAATACATTCATAATTCTTTCGCTAAAATTAATTCTTTTCATTATGTAATTCCCTCCTTTCAATTAGTTGTTGTCAACTTTATGTTTTTGACTGCCTGTTTCGATAGTTACTTTTTTACCAACTTCTGGTGTACCATCAAATGCATCTTCACTAAGTTCATATACATCAGTTACATTAAGAACGAAACCTCTAACAGTTTTTGTTCTTGTAGCACTTGCTTCGTTGAAGAAGTTAGAAATTGCTGTAAAACGAGAATCATAAGTTTCTGCGATTTCAGGAACTTCATAAATTAAGATTGCTGGATCAACAGGATTAACTTTTTTAACTTCTACATACCAGTTGCCGTTAGCAGCTTTTTCTAAAATTTCACCTTCAAATTCAGTTGGGCAATCTTTTGTTTCATACTGATCAAAAGATACATATTTACCCTTTCCACAAACAGTACCATTGTCTGTATCTGCTTTAATTACCATGTTTAAAACTCTACCAACATGTTCAGAAAGAACTTTTGTTGGGAAGCAAACATTATGTTTCTCTAAAGAAAATCGAATTGACATAGTTTTTCCTCCTATTTTTTAAAAAATTGCATAATAAAAAGACCGCTTCAAAAAGCAGTCTTCGTGTAAAAATTAACATTTTTATTTAATTGTATTTTTATTATTTATTCTCTTTGAATAAATTACCATAACGACTTGGTTTTGATTTCTTATCGTTATTTGGATTTGTAAAGAGTTTTACAGAAGTAATTTTAGTTTTTTCTGGTTTTGCAGAGAAAATCATATTTTCTGCTTGATGTTCACTGACAAAATCAGAATGCATAACTTTTACTTTTGTCTCTAAATCAGCGAGAGAGTAGTTATCCATTTCTTTTACTAATGTTGCGAAATCAGCATTTACATATTCGCCTTCATCATTCTTTTCAGCAAGGACTGCATATTTGTCAGAATTAAGAATTTCTTCTCTCTGTGCATGAAGTTCGTTCTGCTCTACAGTTTCTTTGAACTCTTTGAGTGCTGAGTAGTTGGAACGCATTTCATTTAACGCATCTTCTTCTTCGTCAGTTACCCATACTGAGTGAA
>CAYRYT010000146.1:0-1984 GCA_964428625.1 uncultured Oscillospiraceae bacterium
GTTGTTTCGTTAGTAGTAGTGCTCTCATTTCTTTTATAGCCATTTTTTTTAAATTCTTCAAATTTTTTTGCACCTTCTACAGGATCTAGATTCAATTTTCCAGATGAGCCTGAATTATCTTTAGAATTTTCAGCAAAAGTATATAGTAGTGGGTGTCTTAATCTAAACATTTAAATATTATAGTTATAAAAAAAAGCTCTATACCTTTCGATATAGAGCTTTTGGATTATTCGTTATTATCTATAGAGTCGAGAGGAGAAAAATGCTTGATTCATATATCTGCGCACTTCTTGTTCTATCTCTTCTTCCGTTTTGCCTTCTGCTTTAAGTTTAGCAACATACGCATTAATAGCGTCCGTATCAACCTTCGCGCCACTAGACATAGCATCCTTAACCACCGGCCACAAGAACTTGTAAGCAAGTCCTGCACCCGCTACTATTTTAGCTTTGCGTGCCAATCCGCCGCTCGTTACTTGTCCGTAATATTTATCGAGGTTTTGTTTCTCTTCGTAAGTCAAAGAGTCATAACCTTCTTTTTGACGTTTCTCGAAAGCTTTTTGTATATCGGATTGTTGATCAGCGCCATGTTGAGCCAACTTATCTTGCATGTCATAATCTATACCGTGAAGGTGTTTTTTCATTAGTCTTTCGACTTTGTTACGCCCTTTGTTATAGACTTCAAAACCTTTGTTGTAAGCTGTATTGTATGCGCCAGTCACCTTATCGCGTCCAGCCGTGATTTTATTCACGATGTTAGAAGCAGTAGCATTACCTTTATCAGCGCCAACCTGTATTCCGTGAGCAGCACCTGCTCCCAAAACACCTGCGCCAACCGCACCGGTAGCTACATACTTGTTTCTAATCTTGGCCTTCTCGTCTGCGGTCAACGGTCTGCCAAGTCTCTTTTCTTCTGCTTTAATCTTCTTGTTAGCAAGGAACATTCCTCCAACACCGCCTGCAACTGCTGAAGCCACTCCAGTTCCTATCGTAGCTTTCACATTTGCAAACTCCTCGTGGTGTTGGAGCTCATTAAAATTTATAAGCCCGTCCAAGTCGGAAACGCTTAAGTTACCACTGAACACTTGCTGATAGCAGAAGTTCTGCCAAGTCATATCAGTCGAGTGCGTAGGATAGTAACCGTAAAGACTGAAGAAGCGCATTTTTAGGGTTTTTAGCAATGTGTCGTTAATATCTTTTTCTATAGACAACTGGTGTTCAGATTTTGAAAGAGGTTTCACACCTTTTTTTTCGCATTCAATTTTATATGCTTCGTAGTTTGGTATTAAACCCCTAACGAAGGTCTTTTTTTCTCCATCTATAATCTTTGAGTATGTTGATGCTGCCAATTTGGCTTTTGAATCTAAACCAGCTGCTTGTAATGCACTTTGTTCTTCTTTGCTATAATCATCCCATTTTTTGCCTGTTTTCATTTTGTTTATAATTGAGTTGATAATATTTGTATTGTTCAGATTTTCTGAAATTTTAGTCTTACTTGGTTGATACCTGGCTAATAAGTTTCTGCGCATTTCGTTTAATTGTCCAGCCATATCTTTTGATGCTTTAATGTTTGTTTTGTCTAATTTATACGCTTTTTCAAAATCCTTAACAAAAATTTTACCTTTTTTATTTTGTTTAAACTCGTTTATTAATTTACCTTTTTGTATTTTATCTTTCATACTTGTTATTTTTAATTCTTTCGCAATAAGGTTATTTAATTGTTCTTCTCTCTGGTCTTTTACTTTTTGTTCTTTTTGTAAATCTTCTAAAAATTTTATATCTGCCGAATTTTTATCAGCTCCAGCTTGTATCATGATTTGTTTTACAGCTTGTATATCTTTAGAGGTTACATTATTATTTTCGTTAATTTGTTTTATCAAATTATTAAAAGCAGGATTTATTGTTGTTTTTATATAATTATCTGTATCGCTTTCTTTGCTATTCATATTGTTACTTTTGGTAGGTGTGTTATTTTGAGTATCTTCAG
>CAYRYT010000146.1:2084-3498 GCA_964428625.1 uncultured Oscillospiraceae bacterium
CAGGTAATTTTTTACTCAAGCCTGATACACCAGCAACTGCTCCGAGTCCTGCACCTGCTCCAGCGCCGATACCAACATTCTTAGCCATCTCTTTATTCAAAGCGATGTATTTAACTTTTGATACTGGTTCTTCGCCTTTTCGCAATGCTTCTTGTTTATACTCGTCATAAGATTTGTTTCTTTTGATAGCAGTAAATAAAGCGCCACCCAAAGCACCAAGTCCAGCTCCTACTCCAGTTGAAGCAAGCGTATTCTTCATATCAACTTGTGCAAAATCTGTAGAAGCTTCATCTATAATTTCGTTATAGATGTCGGTTCTTAATGAGAAGTATTCTTCTGCATTGTCTTGTATCCATGATAAGAATACAGGGTTATTATCGCTTGGATAATATCCTCTATTCAAACTAAAGCTTTTTTTCATAATTTCCATAGATTGTTCGCGAGCTAACTCTGAAGCATCTTGGAAATCTTCTGAACTTAATGAGAAATCTTTTTTTAACATATCTTTTGCGTATCCTTCTTTTAATCCTTTGATAGCAGAACCGCCAGCCTTGTAGCCTATTCCAGCAACAGCGCCGATTGATCCGCCTCGAGTTATTGATGTTTTTAGTTCTTTAAGTGTTCCCACTGTAAACATAGTCTTGCTCACAGGCTCTATACCTTGTAATTCACAAAGCTCTAAATACTTATCGTAAGACAAGTTTCTTTTAAGAGCAGATAGAGCAAAGTCTATGATTGCACCTGTTATGAAACCTTTACCAGCAGTATGAAGTGAGCTGTCTTGAACAGGATGTTCTTCAGCGTATGCATCATACTTTTCTTTAGCATAGTCGCCTAATTGGTTAGCTTTCTTTTTACCGAATCTGAACCAAGTTGCAGGGTTCGTAGATACTTTCTTGTTGCCGATAAAAAGAGCAAAGTTTCTTCCTGTAGCTTTGTTGTAGTAGTCGTTAGCTACATAATTTGAGAATGCTTCTTCCATATCTTCGATGCTGTTAATTACAGGAGTGAAGTCATTTCTGTCTTCAGCACCTTCAGCAACGCCCGCTTGTGGTTTGAAATCATTTTGACCAGTAAGCTCTTCGGCTTCAAACATTTTGCGGATAAGACTGTCGCCAGGTTCGGATATTTGTCCGTCACCCGTTTCACATTCTAATTCGTTTGCAGTTTCCATAGCTTTACCAACAGCTATTTTTTCTGCAGCGATGTCTACTTCCTCTCCACTAAACTGTTCTAACTTTTGAGCCAATATCTTTAATGCGTCTATGCCAGTTTGCAGAGATGTCATTCTTTTCTGGTCAAGAGAAGAAAAGTTTTGAGAAGGAATGCTTTTTAAAGTATTCAAGTGCTTGCTAAAGTTAGCAGCGCAGTTTAAATACTGTTTAAGTAATTCTTCTTTTGTTGACATATGTTT
>CAYRYT010000147.1:0-3492 GCA_964428625.1 uncultured Oscillospiraceae bacterium
GTGGAGTATATGAAGGTGGCCCGGGTCACCAACATCAACACCTGCATCACCGAGTTGAAGGAGAAGGGTGTCTGGATTTTCGGCACCGCCGCCGAGGGCTCTATCCCCATGTACCAGGCTGACCTCACCGGCCCCGCCGCCGTTGTCATCGGCAACGAGGGGGACGGTCTCAGTGCACTGGTGCGCAAGAATTGCGATGTCATGGTGAATATTCCCATGAAGGGCCGCATTTCCTCCCTCAATGCCGCCTCCGCCGCCTCCATCCTGCTGTATGAGGCCGTCCGGCAGCGACTGGGCTAAGGAGGCTTTGCCATGGATGAACAGGAATTGGAATTTGATCTGGAGGATATTCTGAAAGAATTTGCTCCCGATCCCCAGGATGCCCAGGATAACCAAGAGACCCAGGAGGCTCAGGAGTCCCAGGATATCCAGGATACACAGGATCCTCCGGAATCCCCGGCTGCGGATGCCCCGGTGGATGAGGTGCCTGCCCAGGCAGCGCCGGAGGCCCCGAAGCTGTCCGACACCCAGACCTTCCAGCCCATTTCCCAGGAGCCGCCCGAAGATGGCTCCCTGGAAAAGACCCAGCGCTTCCAGGCTGTAACGGACGCATCCCCTGCGGAGACATTTACCCAGACCTGGGAGCCGGAATACGAAGAACCCTTTGGGGAGTACATCCCGCCCCAGCCCATTATCTTCCGCCCCCGCTCCCGGCTGCGGGAGCTTAAGCGCAAGCTCATTGAAGGGCCGGAAAAGCGTTATTATGAGCTGACGGAGATCGGCGTCGGCCGCCTGCAGGTGCTGATTCTGGTCAGCCTGCTGGTGGTGCTGCTCTCCGCCGGTGCCACCGCCCTCCAGGCCCTGGGCTATGTGCCCCAGACCCGGCTGAAGCTCATGGTATTCTTCCAGTTTTTCGTTCTGCTCCTCTCCGCATTGCTGGGTTCCTTCCAGCTGCTGGAGGGTCTTATGGACCTGACCCGGAAGAAAGTCACCTTAAACACCCTTTTGGTCTTTACCTTCGCCGCCTGTGTGGCCGACGGCATCCTCTGCCTGACGGAGCAGCGGATCCCCTGCTGCGCCGCCTTCAGCCTCCAGGTCACCATGTCCCTCTGGGCCACCTACCACAAGCGGGTCACCCGCATCGGCCAGATGGACACCATGCGCAAGGCCACCCGGCTGGACTCTCTGGCTATTCGGGAGGATTACTACGAAGGCCAGCCCGGTATTCTCCGGGGGGAGGGCCAGGTCGAGGACTTCATGGACCACTATGACAACCCCACCGGCCCGGAATCCGCTACCCAGATCTATGCTCTGGTTGCCCTCCTGGTCAGCGCGGCCCTGGGCATCACCGCCGGGATCCTCCACGGCCTGAGTACCGGTCTGCAGGTTCTGGCCGTGTCCCTGATCGCCGCGGTTCCCGCCACCTTCTTCATCACCCTGTCCCGGCCGGAGGCCCTGACAGAAAAGCGGCTGCATAGGCTGGGCACCGTCCTGTGCGGCTGGCAGGGGATCCGGGGACTGTGCCGCCGGGTCGCCTATCCCGTGGACTTCCCCGACCTCTTCCCCGGCACCACCGCCAAAATGAACGGCGTGAAATTCTACGGCCACCGGGAGCCGGATCAGGTCGTCGCCTATGCCACTGCCCTGATTGAAGCCGACAGCAACGCCCTGGCACCGCTGTTCACCGCCCTGCTGGACAGCCGCAACGGCCGCCACTACGATGTGGACCAGGCCCGGCGCTACAACGGCGGTCTGGGCGCCCTGATTGAAGGGGAGCCGGTGCTGGTTGGCACCCTGACCTTCCTGAAGGAAATGGGTGTGGAAATTCCCGAGGGAACCCGGGTGAACCAGGCCGTGTACATTGCCGTTGACGGAGAGCTGTGCGGTCTGTTTGCCCTGAGCTTCGACCGGGACCGCTCCGCCGCGGCCGGCCTGGGAACCCTGTGCTCCTACCGGGGCCTGAAGCCCGTGCTGATCGCCCGGGACTTCATCCTGGGGGAGAGCTTCGTCCGCAGCAAATTCGCCACCTCCACCCGGCGGATGGCCTTCCCGGAGCGGGAGGTTCGGGAGGAACTCCGGGCGAAGGAGCTGGAGCCCGATGCCCCCGCCCTGGCCCTGACCACCCAGCTGGGTCTGGCCCCTGCGGCCTACGCCGCCACCAGTGCCCGAAGCCTGCGCACCGCCTCCATCCTGGGAGTGAGCGTGCATATGGTCGCCGGCAGCCTGGGGCTGATCATCATGCTGATCCTGGCAATTCTGGGCCAGACCCAGCTGTTGACCCCCGCCAATCTGTTCCTGTATGAGCTGCTGTGGATGATCCCCGGCCTGCTGATCAGCGAATGGGGCCGCTCCGCCTGACCCCCGTTCTCCCAAAATATTCCCTTCCAGGGCCGGACTTTTCCCAAAGTCCGGCCCTTTTTTCCACACCTTTCCCGTTTCGTCGGTTGCAATTGTTTTCCGACTGTGCTACAATAGTCCACAGAAACTCAAATAAAGGAGAGCTGTTCATGATTTCCAGAGAAATTTGTCAACGGGTGCTGCGCAAAGCTGTCTCCACCGGCGCGGATTACGCCGAAATCTTTGCGGAAAACACCACCAACCATGCCATTTCCATGATTGCCAACAAAGTCGATTCCATCCGGGATACGGTGATCGCCGGTGCCTCCGTCCGGGTCTATAAGGGCCTGCGGTCCGTGATGGCTTCCACCGTGGACACCAGCGAGGCCGGTCTGATCCGCTGTGCCGAGCAGGCTGCCGAGGCCCTGGGTCAGGGCACCGCCGCCATGGACATCGTTTTGAAGGAGCGGCTCTTCGGTGACATCCATCCCGTGGAGGTTGCCCCCTCCTCCTGCGGTAACCGGGAGAAGGTTGCCGTCCTGAAGGAAGGCTATTTCGCCGCCAAGGAATACGACCCCTGCGTCCAGCAGGTCTCCGGCACACTGCTGGATGTGGACCACAATATCCTCATCGCCAGCACCGACGGCATCTATGCCCAGGATCGCCAGATCCGCACCCGCATGGCCATCTCCGCCGTGGCAGACCAGGGCAGCGGTGCCCAGACCGGCTTCTTCGGCCCCGGCCGCCGGATGGGTATGGAGATGTTCGACCGGGTCATCGATCCCAAGCAGGTGGGCATCGTGGCAGCCAAACAGGCCGTGACCATGGCCGGTGCCGGTTACTGCCCCGCCGGTGTCATGCCCGTGGCCATTGACAACGGCTTCGGCGGTGTCATCTTCCACGAGGCCTGCGGCCATTCCCTGGAGGCCTCCGCTGTGGCCTATGGCCAGAGCCAGTTCGCCGGCAAGCTGGGCCAGAAGATCGCCAACGAGAAGGTCACCGCCATCGACGACGGCACCATCCCCAACGCCTGGGGCTCCATCAACATCGACGACGAGGGTACCCCCGCCCAGCGGAATGTGCTGATCGAAAACGGCATCCTCAAGTCCTACATGATCGACAAGTTCAACGGCCGCCGGATGGGCATGGCCTCCA
>CAYRYT010000148.1:0-3430 GCA_964428625.1 uncultured Oscillospiraceae bacterium
TTTCCCCATTCTTGGCGGTGCCCACCACAGAGTAACTGGTACCCGCACCCTTGCGGATGTTGATGGGGCCGTCATTCACGGTAACTACGGTGCCCTTTGTCTCCTCTTCCTTGGGATCCTCCGTGGGCTTTTCCGGCTCAGTGGGCTTCTCAGAGGTCGTCTCGTTCTTTGTCCAGTGGGCGTAGAGGGTGGTAAACCGGATATCGGCATTCAGCTCGGTGATTTTCTCCCCGCCGGTGGCAGCGGTATACCAGCCGTCGAAGGTATACCCCTCCCGGGTGGCGCCAACCTTCACCTGGGGATTGACACTGACCACATAGCCACGAACCTTCAGGTCGGGCGTGCCGCCGTTGCCGTCCAGGAGGACATAGCCGTAATCCTCCGGCACGGTCTTGGTGTATTCCCCATTGAAGAAGATATTCATTTCGCACAGACGGCGCTTGATCAGATTGGTCAGCACCTCGCCGTTGGCATTGCACCACTGGGCAATTTCATAGGCAAAATCGTCGCCGGTGACACCGGCGATGAGGCCAGCCTTGAAAGACCCGTTCTGGAACATCCAGCCGTTGCCGAAATTGTATGTAAACATCAGGATCGCGTCGAACTGATACTGGTTCCAGTCGAGGTCATACTTGTCTATGAAGCTGTTGACGCTCGTGCCAAAGCTATCCATATTTTCCCGCAGGAGTGCCTCCGCATCCTCCAGGGGGATGCCGTTGGCCTGATACTCAGCCAGCTTGTCATCGGGGCAGCGGGTACCGTAGCCCACGGTCCACTGGCTGTAATCCCACCGGGGATACAGGTCAAAGCCCTCCATGGATTTGAGCAGTTCAACACACGCGTCGCTGGCAGAATACGCGCTGGCCGCCTGGGCAGGAGCTACGCCGGCCAGGAAGCCCAGCAGCAGGGCTGCCGTCAACACGAGGGTAATCATTCGTTTCATCACAGTGCTGTTTCTCCTTTCATCGGATACATAACGGGGACATTATACCAAACTCCACAGGCAATTGCAACCCCTCGACCGCTTTTTTGTTACTTTTTTGTTACAATTTCTTTCTTCAAAATGTTGTGTGAATCTACATAATTCCCGTTTTCACGCAAATATCTCCCATTTTTTCATTTCATTACGCTTGGGCCGTCCGGGGAAAAGGCCGGAATTTTGTAACCTTTTGTCGCATTTGACACCTCCTGCCCGGGATTGCATTTTCCCGGGAACTGTGGTAAAATACGAAAAAAATTACTCCCGGGAGGGATGTTCCCATGACCGAACAAAAGGCTCTCATCGCCATGAGCGGCGGTGTGGACAGCTCCGTTGCCGCCTGGCTCATGTGCCAGGCCGGCTATCTCTGCATAGGCGCCACCATGCGCCTGTATGACAATCAGAAATTCGACAGTCCCGAGAGCCGCTGCTGCTCCCTGGACGATGTGGAGGACGCCCGAAGTGTGGCTTACCGCCTGGGGATGCCTTACTATGTCTTTAACTTCACCCAGGAATTTCAACGCCAGGTAATGGATAAATTCACCGCCTGCTATGAATGCGGTCTGACCCCCAACCCCTGCATCGACTGCAACCGCTACCTGAAATTCGACCATCTCCTCCGCCGGGCCCAGGTGCTGGGATGCGACTGCATCGTCACCGGGCATTATGCCCGGATCCGCCGGGATCCCGATTCCCACCGCTACCTTCTGGAAAAGGGCAGGGACAGCGGCAAGGATCAGACCTACTTCCTCTATACCCTGACCCAGGAGCAGCTATCTCACACCCGCTTCCCCCTGGGGGAGCTTACCAAGGATCAAGTGCGTCAGATTGCCGGGGAGCAGGGCTTCCTCAACGCCCGGAAGCATGACTCCCAGGACATCTGCTTCGTCCCCGACGGGGATTACTATGCCTTTCTCCGCCGCTACACCGGCAGAGATTACGCCCCCGGCCCATTTCTGAATTTACAGGGGGATGTGGTGGGGCAGCACCGGGGTGCGGCGGCCTATACCCTGGGCCAGCGCAAGGGTCTGGGCCTGGCCATGGGCACACCGGTCTATGTCTGCGGCAAGGATATGGCGGCCAACACCGTCACCGTGGGGCCCAACGAAGCCCTGTTCCGCAAAAGCCTTCTGGCTGAGGACTGGAATTGGATCGCCTTCGACCATTTGACTGCACCCCGCCGGGTCCTGGCCAAGACCCGCTCCCGGATGACCGAGCAGTCTGCCACCGTGTATCCCGAAGAGAACGGCCTCGCCCGGGTGGAATTCGACCAGCCCCAGCGGGCCATCACCCCCGGCCAGGCGGTAGTTCTCTATGATGGGGACCTGGTTCTGGGCGGCGGCACCATCACCAAGGTGCTGTGACCTTCCATCTGCGCTCCTCCCCCGCTGTCTTTTCCCGGCAGCGGGGACTTTTTTCCCAAAAAAGCCGGAAAACTTCCAAATCTTCCATTGATTATTTGAAAATTTATGGTATGATTATTATGTATGACTATGCACCTGAGACAGGTGCGACCATGAAGTATGATTTCTTGATATAAGGAGTATGAAATGATCACAGTATCCAACCTCGGTATGCAGTTCGGCGGTCAGTGGCTGTTCCAGCATGTGGACCTCCAGTTCCTCCCCGGCAACTGCTACGGCATTATCGGCGCCAACGGTGCCGGCAAATCCACCTTCCTGCGGATCCTCACCGGCGAGCTGGATTCCACCACCGGTTCCATCGTGGTGGACCCCACCAAGCGGGTCTCCGTTCTGAAGCAGAACCAAAATGCCTATGACGAGTTCACCGTTATGGACACCGTCATCATGGGCAACCGGCACCTGTACGATGTAATGAAGGAAAAGGATGCCATTTACGAAAAAGAAGATTTCTCCGACGAGGACGGTCTCCGGGCCGCCGATCTGGAAGCGGAATTTGCGGAGCTGGGCGGCTGGGAAGCCGAGTCCGACGCCTCCCGCCTGCTCCAGGGTCTGGGCATTTCCACGGATATGCACTATGATGTCATGGCCGCGGTGGATCCCCGGCTGAAGGTGAAGGTTCTGCTGGCTCAGGCCCTCTTCGGTAATCCCGACATCGTCATGCTGGACGAGCCCACCAACAACCTGGACATCGAGGCCATCAACTGGCTGGAGGACTTCCTTCTGGACTTCCCCGGCATGGTCATCGCCGTGTCCCACGACCGGCACTTCCTGAATACCGTGTGTACCCATACCGTGGATATCGACTACGGGAAGATCAAGATGTATGTGGGCAACTACGACTTCTGGTATGAATCCTCCCAGATGGTTCAGGCCATGCTGCGCAACAAGAACAAGCGCAACCAGGAGAAGATCGAAGAACTGCAGCTGTTCATCCAGCGCTTCTCCGCCAACAAGTCCAAGGCCAAGCAGGCAACCGCCCGCCGGAAGCTCCTGGACAAGCTGACCGTGGAAGAAATGCCCTGCTCCA
>CAYRYT010000149.1:0-3362 GCA_964428625.1 uncultured Oscillospiraceae bacterium
GAAATAGGGCTTCATGGGAGCCATGCCGGAGTTGATCAGCAGCAGGGACTGGTCATTCTGGGGGATCAGGGAAAAGCTGGGCAGGCGCAGATGTCCCTTGCTCTCAAAGAAGGACAGAAACATCTCCCGCAGCTCATTTACGCCGTAAGGCTTGGGATTGCTCATGGGATTTACCTCCGAAAAAAGTTTGACAGTGGCGAAAAACAAAAAACGCCGCCCCTATACCATAGGGGCGACGGTCGTCGCGGTACCACCCTAATTCGCCCAAAAAGGGCATCTTAGACGCTCTGTAACGGGAGCACCCGTCCCGGTCATCCCGGGCAACGCAGGAAGTGGCTTGCACAGATCGAACCGAGGGCTCACACCATTCCCCTCTCGCTTTGGGATCGCCGCCGTGCTTGGTTTCCGCACTGTCTTTGCATATTCCCCATTATGTTACCACAAAATGCGAAAAAGTCAATCATTAATGCAAAAAAACTTCGCTCCCGGCTCTTTTCCCATGGGGTCCATGGGCTGATCCCGGTCCGGATCCCAGGAACGGATGGTCATTTTCCCGCAGGCAGGGAGCTTGGGCAGCTTCAGCCCGGGGACCACCACCAGCTCCAGCTCCAGACCGTATTCTCCCCGGTGAATCCGGCAGTCCAGCACGGAGTTCCAGCTGTAGACCCCTTCCACCAGTTCCTCCGCACCATCCAGATGGCGCAGCGGACGCTCTCCGGGGATATGGAGATCCCGGAAATCCTGGATCCGGCAGTCCAGCTCCCCTTCAATGCCCCGAAGCATCCAGGCGGGGCAGACCTCCCCCACGATCACCGCATGGCGGATATACAGCGGTGTCTGGGTAGCCCGGGCCGCCTTGGCCAGGCCCAGCAGGATCATGGCAGGGCCAATGACCACGGTGACATGGTGGATGAAGGCAGTTTTCACCATTTCCATCCAACGATAGTCCCCATGGGGCATCCAAACCCCCGCCCCCAAGGCTTCGGCACTCTGGCGCAGGAGGGTTCCCGCACCCCGGTCGGGCAGGCAGATGAGCACCTGCTCCTGTTTTTTTACAAAGCGCTCCATGCGCCGGGTTCCTTCCCTTCGGATCCATGCCTCCTGCTCCACTGCCTGTCACCACCCTTCTTTTTGTGTATTATACCCAACCAAAAAATCTTGTCAAGGTTTTCTTATCTATTTTATCCATTGTCCGCAAAAAAAGTCCCCGCCCATAAGGGCGGGGACTGGTTCAGATATGGTCGGTCAGATAATCCGCAAGGGCCTGTCTCCCCTCCTCGCTGAGGGGGAAGGTGGCCTCGGCCTCCATCTCACTTTTCTCGTAGCAGAAAGGGCCATGCCAATACTCCACATGGAGGGAGCTGGCCGCAAAATCCACCTCTTTTGGGGTTGCCATGACCACATTGGGAATGATCCGGAACCGGAATTCTCCCTGGGAACCGGTGAAGAGGTTGTTCATGGCGAACCAATGGAGGGTGGGCAGGAACAGCTGGCTCATACCAGCTCGGAGGTCAGTTCCTCCATCTCATCCAGCAGACGGCCGAACAGCGCCAGGGCCTCGTTCACAGGCTCGGGGCTGGTCATGTCCACGCCGGCCCCCTTCAGCAGATCGATGGAGCTCTTGGAGCAGCCGCCGGAGAGGAATCCGATGTAATCCTTCACCGCGGTCTCGCCCTCGTTGAGGATCCGGCGGGACAGGGCAATGGCAGCGGAGTAGCCGGTGGCATACTGGAAGACATAGTAATTGTAGTAGAAATGGGGGATCCGGGCCCACTCCATGGCGATCTCATCGTCCACCACCATATCCGGGCCATAATACAGCTCATTGAGCTTCTTGTACTCCCGGCACAGGACATCGGCGGTGAGGGTCTTTCCCTCGGAAACCATCCGACCCATGATCAGCTCGAACTCCGCGAACATGGTCTGGCGGTACAGGGTGCCCTTGAACTGATCCAGGAAGTGATTGATCAGGTAAGCCCGCTCCTTCTTGTCCGTGGTCTTGGCCAGGAGGTGCTCCATGAGCAGAGCCTCGTTGCAGGTGGAGGCGACCTCCGCCACGAAGATCACATAGTCCGCGTCAATGGGATTCTGGTACTTGTTGGAGTGCCAGGAATGGAGGGCGTGGCCCATTTCGTGGGCCAGGGTAAACTGGCTGTCCAGGGTGCCGGAGTAGTTCATCAGCACATAGGGGTGGACGGCAGCACCGGCGGAATAAGCGCCGCTGCGCTTGCCCACATTCTGGTACACATCGATCCAGCGATTGTCAAAGCCCTCCCGGAGGACCTTCCGGTAATCCTCGCCCAGGGGTGCCATTGCCTCGTAAATGGTCTGCTTGGCCTGGTCATAGGGGATCTTTTTGTCCACATCCGCCATGAGGGGGGTGTAGATATCATAGAAATGGAGTTCATCCAGCCCCAGCAGCTTCTTGCGCAGGCGGACATAGCGGTGCATCTTATCCAGATTCTGGTGAACTGCCTCGATGAGGTTCAGATACACGGAGGTGGGCACATTGGTGCCGTCCAGCGCGGCTTCAAAGGCGGAAGGATACTTCCGGGCATCGGCATAGAACTTCCGGGACTTGTTCTCCGCGTTGAGCAGAGCAGCGGCGGTGTTCTTGAAGGTGGAGAAGGTATGGTAGAGATTTTCATAGGCACTCTTGCGCAGCACCCGGTCGGCACTCTCCTCGCAGGGAACGAAGGTTCCCTGGGTCAGCTGATGGTGCTGGCCCTGGCTGTCGATGGCATCGGGGAAAACCAGATCCGCATCGGCAAAGGCACCGTAGATGGTGTCCGGCGCGCCGGACATATTCCCGGCGGCAGCCAGGATCTTCTCCTCCGCAGCGGAGAGGGTGTGGGCCTTCCGCCGGCGCAGATCCGTCAGATACCGGCGGTAGCGCTCCAGGGCAGGGTACTGGGCATAGAAGCCCGCCAGCACATCCTCCTCAATTGCCATGATCTCCGGCCGCTCAAAGCTGCAGGCAGAGCCGAAGGCCACCATCACGCTGTAGAACTTGCCGGTCATGGCCTGGTAAGTGGCATCCCGGGTATCCACATCCGCCCGGCGGGAGGCGTAGTTGCCCAGCAGGCTGGCCTTGCGGTCCACTTCCTCCATCTTGGCAAGGTAGTTGTAAAGGGTCTCGCCGTTGTCTCCCAGATGGCCGGCAAAGGCCGTCAGGGCAGCCTGGTCGGCATCCAGGGTCGCCAGCTCCGCTTCCCAGGCTTCATCGGAAGGGTACAGATCCTCAATGGCCCAGGTATCCTCCACAGGGATCTCGCTTCGCTCCCGAATACGGTTGATTTCAGACATAGTGTTACCTCCTATTACAATAAGTTTTGGTTGGAAGTCCAGCATCCAGCTGGACT
>CAYRYT010000150.1:0-3317 GCA_964428625.1 uncultured Oscillospiraceae bacterium
CAAGGAGATTCTGGCCTTCGAGCTGACCAAGCTGGTCCATGGTGAGGAGGAGGCTGCCAAGGCCCAGGCTGCTGCCAAGGCCCTGTTTGTGGGCGGCGGTGACGATGCCAATATGCCCACCACGGAGATCTCCGCTGACAAGCTGGTGGACGGCAAGATCGGCATTCTCAACCTGATGGTGGCCTGCAGGCTCACCGCCTCCAACGGCGAGGCCCGGCGGCTTGTCCAGCAGGGCGGTGTGTTCGTCAACGGTGAGAAGGTCGCCGCGGCGGACTTTGCTGTGACGGAGGAGATGCTGAAGGAAGGCGTGAAGATCCGCAAGGGCAAGAAGGTCTTCCACAAGGCCATCCTGGCCTAAACGCCGGTCCCTCCGGACACGGGAGCAATCAGCGGACAGCAAGACCCAGGCAGGGGGGAACCCGTGTCTGGGTCGGAGACTGTCTCTTGGAAATCGGCACCGCCTCAGCAAGCGGTGCTTTTCCTATGTCAGGCAGGCCTTCAGCCGGGCGTAATTGTCATCCCCCATGGATGTCAGGGGCAGACGGCAGGATCCGCAGTCAAAGCCCAGGATCTCCATGGCGGCTTTCACGGGGATGGGATTGACCTCGCTGAACAGGGCGTCGATCAGGGGCTGAAAGCGCAGCTGCAGAGCCGCGGCGGTGTCGAAATCCCCGTCCAGGGCGGCGTGGCACAGCCCCTGGACCTCCCGGGGGTAGAGATTCGACAGAACGGAGATCACTCCCTGGGCACCTAGGGCCATCATGGGGGTAATGAGCTCGTCGCTGCCGGACCAGAGGGTCAGCCCCCCGGCGCAGGCGTTCAGAGTCCGGGTCACCTTACCCAGATCCGTGGCGGCCTCCTTGATGCCCAGAATGTTGGGGATCCGGCTCAGCCTCTGGTAGACGGCTACGGGAATATCCACACCTGTGCGGCTGGGGACATTGTAAAGCAGGATGGGGAGGGAGACACTGTGGGCAACGGTTAAGTAGTGGGCAAAGAGTCCTTCTTCCGTGGCCTTATTATAGTAGGGACTGACCACCAGCAGGGCATCCGCCCCAGCCTCCTGGGCCTGTCGGCTCAGCTCCACGGCCTGGGCGGTGGAATTGGAGCCACTGCCGGCGATGATCCGTCCTTCCCCGCCCACGAAGGCCTTTGCCCGGCGAACCAGCTCACGACGCTCCTGGGGGGACAGGGTGAACGCTTCCCCCGTGGTGCCCGCAAGCACGATGGTGGAAATGCCTGCCTCCAGCTGCCGGGCCAGGAGCCGTTCCAGCAGGGGATAGTTGATGTTTCCATTGAGAAATGGGGTGACCAGGGCGGTGCACGCCCCGGTGAAAAAGGGTTGTTTCATAAGACGATACCTCCGCTCTATCCTATGCGCCGGGAAGGATTTGGTCACCCGGCCCGAGTGAAGAAACGGGGAAGGAAGGAGGCGGATCCCGAAAATGAAAACACAGTCCCGAAAACCGGATACGGCTGGGCTTGCCCGGGTGGCGATGATGGCGGCGGTGATGGCGGTGTGCGCCTGGTTGTGTGTGCCTCTGGCGGTGCCGGTGACCATGCAGACCTTCGGCGTCCTCTTTGCCCTGGTCTGGCTGGGGCCCCGGGAGGGGACACTGGCGCTGGCTGTCTATCTGGCACTGGGCTGCCTGGGACTGCCGGTTTTTTCCGGATTCCAGGGAGGATTGGCAACGGCCCTGGGCCCTACCGGGGGATACCTGTGGGGGCTGCTTCTGGGAGCCTTGACCTACGGGCCTATGACCCGCCGCCGCTGGCCCTCGGCCTTTTGCCTGGGGGTGGTCCTGGCGGTGAGCTATGGCCTGGGTACTCTGTGGTACTGGGGCTTGTACGTCCGCCACCTGTCCTGGGGTGGGGCACTGGGAACCTGTGTGGTGCCCTTTCTGCTGCCTGACGGGGCAAAGCTCCTGCTGGCTCTGGAATTAAACAGGCGAATGCGCAAAAGAGGTTCCGAACGCTGAAAAAGTCCTTCGCCGGAAAGGGCGGAGGTCGTAAACAGGTTTCGTCCCGGCAGTCATGACTGCCGGGACTTCAATTTGTCGAAGAACCCCTGTTTTCGCTTAGCAAAAACAGGGGTTCTTTGACGAGCTAAGTGGAGCGTATCGATGCCGATACGCTGCACAAACTGTTTTACAACTATCCGCCTAAGACGGCGGCGGAGGTTGGTTTAGTTACCGGGCTTGAAGCTGTCCTTCAGGCTGACGGAACGGTTGAAAACCAGGTGATCCGGGGCAGAGTCCCGGCTGTCGGGGCAGAAATAGCCCAGACGCATGAACTGGTAGGAAGCGGGGGCCTTGGCATCCCGCAGGGAGGCTTCCACCTTGCAGCCTGTGAGGACCTCCAGGGAATGGGGGTTCAGGCAGGCCAGGAAATCCTTGCCGGCGGCATCGGGATCGGGATCGTCGAAGAGGTTGGCGTACTGACGCACCTCTGCGTCACAGCAGTTGTTGGCATCCACCCAATGGATGGTAGCACCCTTGACCTTCCGGCCGTCGGCGGGATTGCCGCCCTTGGATTCGGGGTCGTAGGTCGCCAGAACCTCGATGACATTGCCCTCGGCATCCTTGACACAGCCGGTACAGGTGATGAGATAGGCACCCTTCAGGCGGCACTCGGGGCCGTTGGGGGTCAGGCGCTTGTACTTGGGAACGGGGGTCTCCAGGAAATCGTCCGCTTCGATCCAGCACTCCCGGGAGAAGGTGATTTCCCGGAAACCAGCGCTTTCGTCCACGGGGTTGTTCTCCACCTGGAAGGTCTCGGACTGGCCCTCGGGATAGTTGGTGATGGTCAGCTTCACGGGCTTGACAACACCCATGACCCGGGTAGCGGTTTCGTTCAGATCCTCCCGGAGGCAGTACTCCAGGAAGGCGTAGGGAATCGTGTTGGGGGATTTGGCCACGCCCACCCGCTCGCAGAAGTTGCGGATGGACTTGGGGGTGTAGCCCCGGCGGCGCAGGCCGCAGAGGGTGGGCATCCGGGGGTCATCCCAGCCGGAGACATAGCCGCCCTCCACCAGAGCCCGGAGCTTCCGCTTGGACAGCACGGTGTGGTCAATGCCCAGCCGGGCAAACTCAATCTGCCGGGGCTTGTTGGGCACGGAGACATGCTCTACCACCCAGTTGTACAGGGGGCGGTGATTCTCGAACTCCAGGGAGCACAGGGAATGGGTGATCCCCTCCAGGGCATCCTGAATGGGATGGGCAAAGTCGTACATGGGGTAGATGCACCACTTGTCACCCTGGCGGTGGTGGTGCATATGGCGGATCCGGTAGATCACCGGGTCGCGCATATTGAAGTTG
>CAYRYT010000151.1:0-3294 GCA_964428625.1 uncultured Oscillospiraceae bacterium
GCACAGGTAGATTGGGCTCACAAGTATCATTTGCGCAATGAGCAGATATCCCCTTGTAATCCAGGCCACGAGGGAGTAAAATAGGCGTATACCCCCGGCCGAGCCGGAAGATCCGGAGGTCACGGGGGATCCCAGTATAAAAAATTCAATCAGGAGATCGCCATGAAAAAAGTTGCCTTTATCTGCGTACACAATTCCTGCCGGAGCCAAATTGCCGAAGCCCTGGGCAAAAAGCTGGCCGGCGATGTATGGGAAAGCTATTCTGCCGGCACAGAAACCAAACCCCAGATCAATCAGGATGCCGTGCGTCTGATGAAGCAGATCCACGGCATTGACATGGAGCAGCACCAGTACAGCAAACTCCTGTCCGACATTCCGCCGGTGGATGTGGTGGTCACCATGAGCTGCAATGTCCGGTGTCCCTTCCTTCCCTGCACCCATCGGGAAGACTGGGGCCTGGAGGATCCTACCGGTCAGCCGGATGGAGTATTCCTGGCTACCATCCGGGAAATCGAGGCAAAAATTCTGGATTTGAAGTCCCGGCTTGCGCGGGCGTAGGCGGATGCCCGGTCATAGAAATCGTTTCATCTGGCACGAACCGCAATCATTAACCTTTGATATTGTAGGCAGGGCCGATGCATTGTCCATTATCCTTCCCCATCTGGGATCCGCGCTACCCGATTTGTCAGGATTCCGCCATATCTCGCCCCTTTCCCATTGACATTCCACCTGGAATGTATATAATAGAATTATCATTCTAGAATATTCATTCTTGATTATTCTCAAAAAAGGAGGGCGCCTATGCCGCCGAAGCCGAAATACACCCAGGAAGAAATTATCGCCGCTGCTCTGGAAATTGTATCCCAGAAAGGTACTGCCGCCCTGACCGCCAAGGCACTGGGCCAGGCGCTCCACGCCTCCGCTACGCCAATTTTTACCGTCTTTCGCTCCATGCAGGAGGTGCAGGATGGCGTGAAGGCCGCGGCCATGGCCCGCTTCGAATCCTATGCCCACAAAATCGCCGGGGATATGCCGGTGTTCAAGCAGATCGGTATGCAGATGATCCTCTTCGCCAAGGAGGAGCCCCAGCTGTTTCATCTGCTTTTCATGTCCCAGGATCAGGAAGCTCACTCTTTTTCCGACCTGTACACCCGCCTCGGCAGTGTCGCCGGGGAATGCCTGGCTTCAATTCAGCGGGATTATGCCTTGTCCCCCGACCAGGCCAAGACCCTGTTTGCGCATTCCTGGGTCCATACCTTTGGCATCGGCGCGCTGTGCGCCACAGGGATGTGCGACTTCTCCCATGAAGAAATCTCTCAGATGCTGACCCAGGATTTCACCGCCATGATGCTGCTGCTCAGATCCGGCACTGACGCCCCACCGGAACAGGAGGGATAAGAAATGAAACGCTTTCTTGCAGCCCTGCTGTGCCTGATTGCCGCAATTTCCCTGGTTTTTCTGATTGGTTGTCACGGCTGGCGGCTTGGCGGCTTCCAAGCCTGTCAAAGTGCGGGAATCGAAGCCATTCAGGTAGACGAAAACCAAGTACGCATCCGTGGCTTTTATCCCGGATCCTTCCCCCAGGGATTCCAGGGATACCACGCCGAACAGGTGGCCGACACACTGTATGTGGGCTTCCGGTTCAGTGGCCTCTTTGGCTTATTTCAAACCGGGGATTTTGATATTGTCATTCCCACCCAGGGAACCGTGACCCAGGTCGTTATGAAGACCAAAAACAGCACCTACCCTGTCTGGCCGGGCGAATATGACACGCTCCCCGACGAAGGAGAGGCCGGAGATGCGGGGATCTATGTGCAGCTGCAGCGCAGCGATGTATTCCGCATAGAATGGGACTTTCTGGGGGAAACGGGCGGTATCAAGCAGGCCAACGGCCACCCGCTGGGGACGACGGAAGCAATTTACCTGGACAATGCCATCTACCAAACAGCAGTCAATCAGGCCCAGGCTGTGCCTGTGAAGCTGACATTTCTGGGAGAAACCGGCGATGTCATCGCCCAGGGAACTGTAAATTACGACTCTCACACGCCCCTGCTCACTGTCACACTGACAGCAAAAGGAAGCCTGACCGTAAATTCCAACCAGGAACCATAACCGCTAAGTCCCGGGAAAGCCAGCAGATATGCGCATAGAAGTTCGCAACTGGACATTATTTCTACGCTGTAAATTGGGCAATTCTGTGCAAACATCATATGTTATGCGCCACGCACTCGGTATGCGATCAACTACAAATATCATTCATTTCCATAATGAACATCTCACCCTGTTACACAAATCGAGCGATCGACCGATCGTTCATTTCGTGCAACAGGGTTTCTTCTTCTCCATAATGGACTTTCGGCAAAAAATTCGTAGAGTGTTTTACTCTACGAAACCAATTTTGAGCTGTTTTTGACAAGTTGTAACATTATTTTACATCTGGTCTGCTAGCTTGTCAATATGTCTGCAATATAAATCTCGTCTTTTTTTACAAATTTTGACCGCTCATCGGTTCAAAATTCATCATTTGCCGTCAGAATTATAGTCGTCAGAAAGGAGGGCTATTTTATGCCACGCAAAGGTGAAAACATATATAAACGCAAGGACGGCAGATGGGAAGGCCGCTATATCAAATCACGCTCCAGCACAGGTAAGGCAGTATACGGATATGTATATGCTAAAACATATCGTGAGGTCAAATCACGAATTCACGAAGCTCAAGCATCTGTAGCATCACCCACCAAGGAAATCTCGTGTAGTATGGAATTATTTGATTCTTTTGCTGAATCATGGTTTGAATCTAAGCAAACCCAGTTAAAAGAATCAACTCGAAATAAGTACCGTAATATACTGGATGCTTATGTATTACCCGATTTGGGTAACAAGCTTTTAAGCGAGATCACATATGAAACCATCGAAGAACATTGTCAATATCTCTTATCTGTTGGCGGTAAGTCAGGAAAGGGATTATCTTCTAAAACCGTAGTAGATATTCTCTCATTAATCCGTAATATACTGAAATTTGCTGTACGCAAAGGAAAGGCCGTTCCGTGTGATGGGACATCCGTTCAGATCAAAAATGATCCTTCTCAGATGCGGATTTTTAGTAGATCGGAGCAGGAACAGCTATGTCAATATCTGTATTCACACACTACCCCTTGCAATATAGGAACACTAATATGTCTTTTTACTGGCCTAAGAATTGGAGAAATATGCGCCTTACGATGGGAAGATTTTTCTCAAAAAGGTAAGGTACAATAAATTGCGCAAATTGAAAATGGCAAAAAGTAGACACGG
>CAYRYT010000152.1:0-3221 GCA_964428625.1 uncultured Oscillospiraceae bacterium
CGTGGGGCGGTTTGCCCCCACGCCCTCCGGTCGGATGCAGTTGGGGAATGTCTTTGCTGCCCTCATGGCCTGGCTCTCCGTGCGCAGCCGTGGGGGCAGCTTCGTGCTGCGGATGGAAGACTTGGACACCCAGCGCACCAGTGAGGCCTATGCCGACACCCTGCGCCGGGATCTGACCTGGCTGGGGCTGGACTGGGATGTGGAAACCACCCCCCAGAGTCGCCGGGGGGAGGTGTATGACGGGTATTTCCGCCGGTTGGAGGAGATGGGGCTGCTCTATCCCTGCTACTGCACCCGCAGCCAGCTGCACAATGTCAATGCCCCCCATTTGTCCGACGGCACCTATGTCTACCCCGGCACCTGCCGGGCGCTGACAGCGAACCAGCGCCGGGCCATGGACCATGCCCCCGCCTGGCGGGTTCGGGTTCCCCAGGGCACCTGGGTGGTTCCGGATTTGGGTCAGGGACTTTTTACACAGGATCTTGCA
Source organism: uncultured Oscillospiraceae bacterium (assembly GCA_964428625.1). Lineage (GTDB taxonomy): Bacteria > Bacillota > Clostridia > Oscillospirales > Oscillospiraceae > Faecousia. Next base: position 488 of record CAYRYT010000152.1, read on the forward strand.
AAGGACTGTGGAGATTTTGTGGTCCGCCGGGGGGATGGTGTCTATGTTTACCAGCTGGCGGTGGTGGTGGATGACGGAGAAGCCGGGGTCACGGAGGTGGTCCGGGGAATGGACCTTCTGGGCTCCGCCCCCCGGCAAATGTATTTGCAGGAGCTGTTTGGCTTTCCCCACCCCACTTATGGTCATATCCCCATGCTCCTGGCTCCGGACGGCCGGCGGCTGAGCAAGCGGGACCGGGATCTGGATCTGGGGGTTCTGTCCCGGGATCACAGCCCCCAGGAGATTCTTGGCAAGCTGGCCTTCGCTGCGGGGATCCTGGACCGGGATGTTCCCGCCTCCGCCCAGGAGCTGATTTCCCAGTTCTCCTGGGATAAAATCTCCGGGGATTCCATTTACCTTTCCCCATTTTGAATGATTCCCCAGGCGGAGGATGGATGCGATGCACCCTGTAGGTGCCGATTCTTAATCGGCCCGCAAAGCCTCCGCCTGGTAGGGGAGTTGCACAGACTAAAGCCTCCCCCTGGTAGGGGGAGGTGGCGCGGCGAACGCCGTGCCGGAGGGAGTCGAAGGTTCCAATGCCCCCAGCGGTCGGATAAATGGGACGCACCGATGTAGGGGCCGATTCTTAATCGGCCCGTCGCGGCCTGTGGCCGCGCCTTTTGCAAATATCCAACCTTCAATCCCCTCAGCCGGCCTGCTCGGCCGACAGCTCCCCTTGCTAAGGGGAGCCTTTTTCCTCCCTGGTAGGGGTTAAGAGAGTCGCACCGGCTAAAGCCTCCCCCTGGTAGGGGGAGGTGGCGCGGCGAACGCCGTGCCGGAGGGGGTGGAAGGTAACGACATTCCAAGGCAGCCGGATTGTTGCGCCGCACTCCCTATCAGGCCCTGGTGGGACTGACCGCCAACTCCCCCAAACTCCGGGGAGCATTTTTCAGCGTTTCCTGCCCCCCGGTGATAAACAATCTGTAAACAATGGAATAAACCCGTTGAAAAATCCAATTTTTCCAATATAATGGGGGTAGACTATATTGTAAGGTGATACCCTATGAAAAACATCGGAAATTGGTTCCGGGATCTGGGCTATAAGCTCCGCCGGGCCATGACGACTTTTATGACCGGCCGCTATGGCACGGATAAGCTGAATATGACCATCCTCACGGCGGGTCTGGTGATTTGCCTGGTGGCTATGTTCTTTCAGTCCTATGGGCTGCGCCTGGCCCTGACCCTGGTGAGCTACGGCTGTGTGCTGTGGGCCATGTTCCGCACTTTTTCCCGGAATACCTACCGGCGCTACCAGGAAAACCGGAAATTCCTCATGCTTCTGGACCGGATCAAGGATCGGGAGCATCTGTATTTTGATTGCCCCCGGTGCCATCAGCCTGTGCGGGTCCCCCGGGGCAAGGGGAAAATTGCCATTACCTGCCCCCGCTGCCAGGAGAAATTCGTCAAGAAAACATAAATCGGCTCCCCTTAGCAAGGGGAGGCAAATAGGGAAAAGGCTCCCCTTAGCAAGGGGAGCTGTCGGCCGAACAGTCAGACTGAGGGGATTGAAGCTACCGACTACCCCAGTAGTTCCGACCTTCGACCCCCTCCGTCACGGCGTTCGCCGTGCCACCTCCCCCTGGTAGGGGGAGGCTTTGGCTGCACAATGCCTACCAGGGGAGGCTCTAGCATTGCAATCATCTTCCCCCCAGCCAGGGGCAAGCGTGGCCCCATACAGTCGTATGCCATTTCCATGCGCCATTGCATCATGGACATCAACAGAAACGGAGGGACTCCCATGGCAAACTACAGCGATATTTTGCTCACGGTGGATTTTGACCGTACCCTTACGGCACCGGATTCCACCATCCCCCAGCGCAATCTGGACGCAATCCGGGATTTCATGGCCCGGGGTGGTGCTTTTACTGTGAACACGGGACGCAGTGTGCCCATGTTCCGCAAGCTCCGGGAGCGGATCCCTGCCAATGTTCCCTATCTGCTCTATAATGGCAGTGCCGCCTGGGATGGGGGAGAGCTGCTCCTCCAGCGGCCCATCCAATTGGATCAGGAGACGGTGATCCGGGATCTGCTGGAGAAATTCCCCGATCTGAACCTGGAGATCCAGGGTGTGGATCGACACTATAATTTCGTGGAAAGCCCGGGTTGGAATCGCTTCTGCGACCAGAACGGCTGCGCCCGGGCCACGGTTGACCCCGGAGCGGATCTGGGCCCCTTCCTGAAATTCAGCCTCTGCGGCGAGATCCGGGAGGGAACGGTGGCGGAGCTTTTCACCGGCACCCCGGAGGAGATGGCCCGCATTCTGGAATGCCGGTCGTACATCGAGAAAACCTATGGCCAATGGGTGGTTTGCTTCCTGGCGGCACCCCGGATCCTGGATGTCCACGCCAAAGGCGTGTCCAAGCTGGCCTCCGCCCGGGCGCTCCAGGCAAGACTTGGCCGGAAGATCCTGGTGTGTGTGGGGGATGCGGAGAATGACATCACCATGCTCGATGGGGCGGATTATGCCTTCTGCCCGGCGGACGGCGTGGTGGCGGATCGATACGAAACCGTCTGTCCCTGCGGCGAGGGCGCCGTGGCCGATGTGATCGAGAAGAAAATCCCGGAAATTCTGAAAAATAGGACTTGACATTTCCTTCTTTTTATGCTAAAATCACTAAGCTGATTAGGCAAAGGTAATGTGAGCCGCGGGTGTAGTTCAATGGTAGAACACCAGCCTTCCAAGCTGGATACGCGG
>CAYRYT010000153.1:0-3197 GCA_964428625.1 uncultured Oscillospiraceae bacterium
ATTTTTTGACCTTTAAGAAATTTAGACTTGACTTTTATTAGCAGGTCTGTTTTTCTTTTTATTATACCATATTATCCCCGGACATGCCAGCCGGTGGGAATAAAAATCTCCGTATATTTGTCCACAGCGTAATTGTCGGTCATGCCGGCAATGTAATCGCAGACCGTGCGGCGCATACCGTCGAAGGTCAGCTGGGGCTGAAAATCCTCGGGCAGTGCCTCCGGGTGGGTGATGTAGTAGTCATAGAGCCGCCGGAGCATGAGTTTGGCCTTGCTCTCCTCCCCCTTGGCGACGGGATTGCGGTAGACCTGCTCGAACATAAAGGCCCGCAGGTCCTTCAGCGCCTGATCCACCTTGGAGGACAGGAGGATGTCCCCCGCCTCCCGGGAGGTGAGGATGCAGTCGCACACCAGGGTATTGATCCGCTGGCGGTGGGTGGGGCCCAGGATCTCGGAAATGAACCCGGGTATCTCCTCATCCGTCAGGATACCCGCCCGGATGGCATCGTCGATATCGTGGTTAACATAGGCGATCTGATCCGCCCGGCGGACGATCCGGCCCTCCAGGGTGCCGGGGTCCGTGGTGCCGGTATGGCCCAGAATACCCATCCGAACCTCATAGGTCAGATTCAGGCCCATGCCCTCGTTTTCCAGCACATCCACCACCCGCAGACTCTGCTCATTGTGGCGGAAATCCACGCCCATGGCCTGGGTCAGCGCTGCCTCACCGGCGTGGCCGAAGGGGGTGTGGCCCAGATCGTGGCCCATGGCAATGGCCTCCGCCAGATCCTCGTTCAGGCCCAGCGCCCGGGTGATGGTCCGGGCGATCCGGGCCACCTCGATGGTGTGGGTCATGCGGGTACGGTAGTGATCCCCCTCCGGCTGGAGAAAGACCTGGGTCTTGTGCATCAGCCGACGGAAGGATTTGGAATGGACGATGCGATCCGTATCCCGCTGATAGCAGGTGCGCACATCATTTTCCCGCACTTCCTCCGGCCGAAGCCGCCCCTGGGTGCGGTCCGAGAAGGCCGCCAGGGGATTTAGGCGCCGATGTTCCTGATATTCCAGTTCCTCCCGTATGGTCATAATTCCACTCCCTTATGTATTCTCCACCGGGAAGGCCCGGTATTCCTGACCAGTTTCCATACCCTCCACCGTAGCGGCGGTCATATCCGTCAGCCGATCCAGAAAAGGCTGACTCTGGGCGGCGGGAACCAGGATCTCCAGCTCCACCTCCGCCCCAAACTGGGTATCCCGGATAATGCCGCCAAAGGCGGCAACTTCCAGCTTGACCCGCTCATAGAAGGTGTAAGGACAGGGCACATACAGCACCGACCAAACCCGCTTCATGGATCTGCCCGCCGCATCCACGGCGATTTTGGCACCCTTGGTATAGGCCCGAACCAAACCGCCGGAGCCCAGGAGGATGCCGCCGAAATACCGGGTCACCACACATACCACATTGAACAGGCCCTCCCGCTGGAGCACCTGAACCATGGGCATACCCGCAGTGCCCCCGGGTTCCCCGTCATCGGAGAAACGCACAGCCCCATCCCGGATGACATAGGCCCAGCAGTTGTGGGTCGCGTCATAATGCTGCTTTTTCATGAGCTGGATCTTTTCCAGAGCCTCCGCCTCCGTCTCCACCGGCCAGATCCGGCCGATGAACCGGGACTTCTTTTCCACAAATTCCCCCTCGCCAAAGGCGGTAGGCACCAGATATTCTTCCAAGCTCAGCACTCCTTTGTAATATAATCCTTCAGTCTGCCGTAGAAAATGGGATCCACAATGGTCTCCACCAGGATGCCCTCCCCGGTATATTCCACGGAGAGAACCTGGGCACCGTCATGGAGCTTCTCCACCATGCCCCCCATGGAATAGGGCAGCGTCACCTGGATGTGGTGCCGTCCCTGATCCAGTGCTTTTTCAATGGCGGCCAGGAGCTTGTCCATGCCGATCCCGGCCTTGGCGGAAATAGGAACCACATCCTCCCCCACTGGGATTTCCGCAGGGGTGACCAGATCCGCCTTGTTATACAGCTCCAGCACCGGCGTACCGGGCTTGGCCAGCTTGGCAATGAGGGTATTGACCACCTGAATATGGGCATCCCGGTCCGGGTCCGCACTGTCGATGACATGCAGCAGCAGATCCGCGTATTCCAGCTCCTCCAGTGTCGCCCGGAAGGCATCCACCAGATGATGGGGGAGCTTGGAAATGAATCCCACCGTATCGGACAGGATCACATCCAGGTTGTCGGACACCGACAGCTGGCGGGAGGTGGTATCCAGGGTATCAAAGAGGCGGTTGTTGGCGGGGATCCCCGCCTTGGTCAGCTGATTCAGCAGGGTGGACTTTCCTGCGTTGGTATAGCCCACAATGGCTACCACCGGCACGGAATTCTTCCGTCGCCGCTCCCGCTGGACACCCCGAACCTGGCGCACCTGCTCCAGTTCCCCCTGAAGGCGGTTGATCCGCTCCCGGATATGCCGCTTGTCCGATTCCAGCTTGGTCTCGCCGGGGCCCCGGGTGCCGATGCCGCCGCCCTGGCGGCTCAGGCTCCTACCCATGCCGGACAGGCGGGGCAGCAAATATTTGTACTGGGCCAGCTCCACCTGGAGGCGGCCTTCCTTGGTCTTGGCCCGCTGGGCGAAAATATCCAGGATCAGGGCGCTGCGGTCCAGCACCGTCACCCCCAGGATCTCCTCCAGGGCCCGGATATGGCCGGGATTCAGCTCATTGTCAAAGACAACCATGGTCGATGCCGTGGCCTCCACCAGCATCCGCACCTCCTGGGCCTTGCCCTCACCGATGAAGCTGTGGGCATCGGGGGCATGGCGATTCTGAAGGACCTTACCGGTGCAGAAGCCGCCGGCAGTTTCCAGCAGGGCCTCCAGCTCCTCCAGGGAAGCATCCGTAGCCGTCTGGGCAGCGGTGAAAATATCGGCATTCAGGCCCACCAGCACCGCCCGCTCCATGGGTTTTTGTTCCATCAATTCTTCCATATTCGCTACCTCACTTATCATTCCTGTATTATACCACAGAACCCCGGGCTACGGCAACATTTCCCGAAAAAATATAGAAAAAGTCCGCACCACGGAGTACCGTAGTGCGGACTTCACACTTACTTCAGGCCAAAACGCTTGTTGAAGCGATCAACGCGTCCACCGGTGTCAACCAGCTTCTGCTTGCCGGTATAGA
>CAYRYT010000154.1:0-3173 GCA_964428625.1 uncultured Oscillospiraceae bacterium
GTTCTTCGCTCACCATAAGGGCGGCGGTTCCACCAAGAACGGCCGTGATTCCGAGGCTAAGCGCCTGGGCGTGAAGCGTGCCGACGGTCAGTTCGTTCTGGCCGGTAACATTCTGGTCCGCCAGAGAGGCACCCACATCCATCCCGGTGTCAATGTTGGCAAGGGCAAGGATGACACCCTGTTCGCTCTGGTTGACGGTACCGTCAAGTTCGAGCGCAAGGGCAAGGATCGCCGTCAGTGCTCCGTTTACGCGGTTGTGGAGCAGTAAAACGTGCATAGTTAGGAAGGGCTGTTGCAGATTCACATTTGCATCAGCCCTTTTTCCAAATTTTTTGTACGGCGATCAATGGCTGTCCGGTGCCCGGGCCGCTGTTCATGACCGTATAAACCATCCTGTTTCCTAGGAGGATCTGAAATGTTTGTAGATAAAGTTCGAATTACCGTGATCGGTGGCCGGGGCGGCGACGGTGCCGTTGCCTTCCACCGGGAAAAATATGTGGCCTCCGGCGGCCCCGACGGCGGCGACGGCGGCCATGGCGGCAGTGTCATTCTCCGGGTCAATGACAGCCTCACTACCCTGCTGGATTTCCGCTACAAGCGAAAGTACCAGGCCGGTGCCGGCGCCAACGGCCAGAGCCGGAAGATGTTCGGCAAGCGGGGCGAACCCCTGATCATCCAGGTTCCCCGGGGTACCGTGGTCCGGGATGTCCAGACCGGCGGTATCATCGTGGATATGTCCACCGGCGAGGACTTCGTCCTGGCCAAGGGCGGCCGGGGCGGCTGGGGCAACGCCCACTACGCCACCCCCACCCGTCAGGTTCCCCGCTTTGCCAAGGCCGGGCGTCCCGGTCAGGAGCGGGATGTGATCCTGGAGCTGAAGCTCCTGGCGGATGTGGGTCTGGTGGGTTTCCCCAATGTGGGCAAGTCCACCCTCCTCAGCGTTACTTCCAACGCCCGGCCCAAAATTGCCAACTACCACTTCACCACCCTCTTCCCCAACCTGGGTGTCATCTATGTGGATGAGGGCGTTTCCTTCGTCATGGCGGATATTCCCGGCATCATTGAAGGCGCTGCCGACGGTGCCGGTCTGGGCCACGATTTCCTGCGGCACATTGACCGTTGCCGTCTGCTGGTTCATGTGGTGGATGTTTCCGGCAGTGAAGCCCGGGATCCCGTGGAGGATTTTGATGCCATTTGCGCCGAGCTGCGGGATTACAGCGTGGATCTGAGCAACCGGCCTATGATCGTCGCTGCCAACAAGGTGGATCTTCTGGAGCCGGAATCTGACAATCTGGAGCGGCTGCGCCGTCGCTGCCAGGAGGTGGGCTGTGAGCTTTACGAAATCTCCGCCGGCACCACCCAGGGCACCCGAAACCTGATGCGGGTCGTAGCCGAGAAGCTGCGCACCCTGCCTCCCGTGACCATTTACGAGGCCGATTATGTTGCCCCCGAGGCCGAGGTGGTGGACCCTCAGGATTTCCTCATCGAGCACCTGGGCAGCACCTGGCTGGTCACCGGCAAATGGCTGGAGAATTTCATTCTGGACATCAATTTCGACGACTACGAATCCCGGAACTACTTCGATCTGATGCTGCGCAAAACGGGTCTGTTCACCCGGTTGGAGGAAATGGGCATCCAGGACGGGGACACCGTGGATATCTACGATTTCCAGTTCGAATATCAGCGATAACCTCTTTACCATTTTCAATGATTGTGGTATAATTATGGAGCTGCCTGCGGGCGGCTCCATTTTTGATTTTCAGGCGGTGCTATCCATGATCCTCAACCTCAACCAGATGACCTTCCAGGCCTTTGGCGCTGTCTTTCCCGAGCGGAATACCCAGGAGCGGGGTTCCGATTTTCCCGGCACCCGTCAGACCCTCCACTTAGGCCAGGGGGATGCCCCGGTTTATCGCCTGGCGGAGGCCTGCCGCCTCATTACCACCGCAGGGACGGCTGTGGTATCCGTATCCCGGGACGGGAAGGAATTCCAGCATTTCTATCTGGACAAACCCGTAGCCATTCACGCCGGGATCTTTTTTTCTCTCTCTCCTCTGAACGAAAGCGCCACCGTGGATGTCACCGCTCCCCTACCCCTGGTTTCCCAGGAAAGCCTCTGCCACAGCGGGGATTTCCGCCTCCTGCCCACGAATCGGGTGGACAGCATTTACACCTTCTTCTATCAAGAGAAGGAGCAGGCATTCTTCTTCCCCGGGGAATCCCATCCCATGGCGGAGCTGACCTATGTGGACGGCGGTACCCTCCATTCCGTGGCCGACGGCCGGGATCTGCTGTTGAAACAGGGGGATCTGGTTCTCTATGCCCCGGACCAGTGGCATATGCAGTATGCCGATATCGGCGTTGCCCCCCGGTTCATCACCATCTCCTTCCACCTGACCGGTGGCGACCTGTCCTGCCTGACTCACCGGAAACTCAGTCCCTCCCAGCAGGTGGTCTCACTCCTTCAGCAGATGCTCCGGGAACAGGAACGGATGGATTCCTACGCCACGGATATGCTCCTGTGCCTGATGAATCAGCTTCTGCTCACCCTTCTGCGGGAGGCCCAGGGCCCCAGCCAGAAGCTCAAAACCGCCCATGCCGTCCACGCGGAGAATGAGATCATTCGCCGGGCACAGCAATATGTGGGCAGCCACATTCGGGAGAAACTCTCCGTTCCCCTAGTGGCACGGATGGTGGATGTAAGTCCCAGCTATCTCACCGCCCTGTTCCACAAGCATTTGCAGATCTCCCCCGGGGAATATATCCGGCGGATCAAGCTCCAGGAGAGCAAGCAAATGATCCGGGAGAACAATATGAATTTCACGGAGATCGCCGCGGCCCTCCAATACTCCACGGTTCACCATTTCTCCCGGCAATTCAAGGAGAAATTCGGCATCACCCCCACCCAATACGCAAAATCCGTCCGATAAGCCTTCGGCGGCGGTACCCACCTGGGTACCGCCGCCTTTTTTGCGCAAAAAGTGGGAAACCCGGAGGTTTCCCACTTTTTCAGTTGTCAGATGCCTGCCAGCTTCAGCAGCTCGGGAACCTTGGCTTCCCAGCCCAGGGCCATGATATGCACACCCTGGCAGTAGGGACGGCACTCCCGGATGATCTTGGCGGCGATTTCCACGCCGGTGATACCGGCCTTGGCCCGCTCCTTGTCGGCGGCC
>CAYRYT010000155.1:0-3141 GCA_964428625.1 uncultured Oscillospiraceae bacterium
GGATACGGATAATATGCTGGTGTCCCAGCCAGATACCGGTGAGCAGGCCCTGGAAATCACCGATGCCCTGGTTCGCAGCGGCGCGGTGGATGCGGTGGTCGTGGACTCCGTGGCTGCCCTGACCCCCCGGGCGGAGATCGAGGGCGAAATGGGTGACACCTTTGTGGGCCTCCAGGCCCGCCTGATGTCCCAGGCCCTGCGGAAGCTGGCCGGTACCATCGCCAAGACCAACTGTGTGGTCATTTTCATCAACCAGCTTCGTATGAAGATCGGCGTGATGTACGGCAACCCCGAGACCACCACCGGCGGTAACGCCCTGAAGTTCTACGCCTCCGTGCGGCTGGATGTCCGCCGCGTGGAGAGCCTGAAGGAAGCCGGCAATGTGATCGGCAACAAGACCCGGGTAAAGGTGGTCAAGAATAAGGTGGCACCTCCCTTCCGGGAAGCCTATTTCGACATTCTCTACGGTCAGGGCATCAGCAAGTGGAGCGAGCTGGTGGATCTGGCTGTGCAGATGGATATTGTCCAGAAGTCCGGCAGCTGGTTCTCCATGGGGGATGAGCGCATCGGCCAGGGCAAGGAGAGCGTCAAGACCTACCTGCAGAGCAATCCCGAGATCGCGGATCAGGTGGAGGCTCAGGTTCGGGAGAATCTGTGGAAGCTGACTGGCGGCGAGGCTAAGGCACCGGCTAAGGCGGCGGAGCGTCCTGTGGCCGTGAGCGCCGACGATTTCAACGATGAGGATTGATTCTCTCAGTGCCAAGCCGGACCGGGCCGGGCGGTATTATCTCCGCCTGGCGGACGGATCCACCTTAAAGCTCTATCGCCAGACTTTGGAGGATTTTGGCCTCTATGCCGGCCTGGAGCTTTCTCAGCAGACACTGGAGCGTCTGCGGGAGGCTGCGGGGGAGATGTCCGCAAAGATGCGGGCGGTCCGCATCGTCTCTGCATCTTCTGTGTCCCGGCGGGATTTGGAGGATCGGCTGGTGCGAAAAGGGGAAGATCCAACCCAGGCCCGGGAAGCGGTGGCCTGGATGTCCGAGCTGAAGCTGGTGGATGACGGGGAAACCGCCCGCCAGGTGGTCAGCCGCTGCGCTGCCAGAGGCTATGGACTGGCCCGGGCCAAGCAGGCACTGTATGAAAAGAAAATACCCAAGGAGCTTTGGGAGGATGCCCTGGCGGATTACCCCGACCAGACGGAGAAAATCGTGGATTTCCTCCGGGCGCGCCTGGGAAGCGAATGGGACAAGAAAGAGCTGGACCGGGCCGTCAGTGCCCTGATGCGCCGGGGCCACAGCTACACCCAGATCCAACAGGCCCTTCGGGCACTGGAATGGGAATTGGATGATTTCCAGGAGGAATAACATGGCAAAAATCGGATTTATTTCCCTCGGCTGTGCCAAGAACCAGGTGGACTGCGAGCGGATGATGTATCGGGTCAAGGATGCGGGCTTCGATGTCTGCGGCCCGGAGGAAGGCTGCGATGTGGTGGTCATCAACACCTGCGGCTTCATCGATTCGGCCAAGAGTGAGGCCATTGACAATATCCTGGCCGTGGGGGCCATGAAGGCAGAGGGCCTGGTGGGAAAGATCCTGGTCACCGGCTGCCTGTCCCAGCGCTACCAGCAGGATATTCTCACGGAAATGCCGGAGGTGGATGGCCTGCTGGGTACGGGTAGCTATACCGAGATCGTTCCCGCCATCCAGGCGCTGCTCCAAGGGGAGCGGTTCAACAGCTTTGGCTCCATTGACGCGCCTGAGGTGGAGACCGGACGGATCGTTACCACTCCGGAGCATTATGCCTTCATCAAGATCTCCGAGGGCTGTGACAATCGCTGCGCCTATTGCGTGATTCCTTCCCTCCGGGGGCGGTATCGCAGCCGCCAGATGGATGATGTCCTCTATGAGGCCCGGCTACTGGCTGAGTCCGGGGTGAAGGAGCTCATTGTGGTCGCCCAGGACACCAGCCGCTACGGCACGGATCTTACCGGTGGCAAGCGGCTTTTGCCGGAGCTGCTGCGTCAGCTGTGCCGCATCGAGAAGCTCCACTGGATTCGGGTTCACTATGTTTACCCCGATGAGATCGACGACGAATTCATCGAGGTCATGGCCACGGAGCCCAAAATCGTTAAGTACCTGGACATTCCCATTCAGCACTGCAACAGCAACATCCTCCAGCTGATGAACCGGCGGGGAGATGGGGAGTTTCTGCGGGAGCTGTTCGCCAAGCTGCGCAGCCGGATTCCCGGCCTGGTCATCCGCACCAGCCTGATCACCGGCCTGCCCGGTGAGGGAGAGGCGGAGTTCGAAGAGCTGTGCCAGTTCCTGAAGGAGCAGCGTCTGGAGCGGGTGGGTGCCTTCCCCTTCTCTCCCGAGGAGGGAACGGAGGCTGCTGCCATGGAGCATGTTGACTCCGATACCGCCCAGGCCCGTGCGGAGCAGGTGGAGATTATCCAGTCCCGGATCATGGACGATTACAACGATGCCCTCCTGGGCAAGACTCTGGAGGTTCTGGTGGACGGTTTTGATCCGGAGTCGGAGCAGTTCTACGGCCGTACTTATGCCGATTCCCCGGATATTGACGGCCGGGTGTGGATCGCCAGCGAGGAGGCCCTGGTGGAGGGTACATTTGTGAAGGTCACCATTGACGCTGCCGTGGACGGAGATCTGTCCGGCTATCTTGTGGAGGAATAAGCTATGACTTTGGCAAGTAAAATTACCCTGGTCCGGGTGGCGCTGATCCCGGTCTATATGGTATTGATGTATCTCAGCGGGGGCCAGGCAGGGCTGTATATGTATCTGGCCCTGGGTGTCTTCATTCTAGCGAGCCTGACGGACTATGTAGACGGCCAGATTGCCCGGAAATGCAACCAGGTCAGCGATTTCGGCAAGTTCCTGGATCCCCTGGCGGATAAGCTGCTGGTGATCTCCGCCATGTGTATGTTCTGCCAGTGGGGGAGCTTCCCCGCCTGGGCACTGATGCTGGTACTCACCCGGGAATTCGCGGTGACCGGTCTGCGGCTGGTGGCCGTGCAGAAGGGTACTGTCCTTGCCGCCGGTTGGAGCGGCAAGGTCAAGACCGCCAGCACCATGGTGGGTCTGTGCCTGTGGATGGCTTTTCCCCAGGTCACCTGGCTGTCC
>CAYRYT010000156.1:0-3134 GCA_964428625.1 uncultured Oscillospiraceae bacterium
TTCAATCCCCTCAGTCATGCTTCGCATGACAGCTCCCCTTACCAAGGGGAGCCTTCGTTACCAGCCTTTCCGGTTCGACAGGAACGCTCTGGGGGCGGTAGCTTTCGGGCCGATTAAGAATCGGCCCCTACATGGGCTTGACGGAACCGACCAATATTTCCCGGAATCCGGCCCTCAATCCCCTCAGTCGGCCTGTTTGGCCGACAGCTCCCCTTACTAAGGGGAGCCTTGGGGGATTTTCGGTCAATCTTCGTCCAGCTTGAGGACAGCCATGAAGGCCTCGCTGGGCACCGCCACGGTGCCGAAGGTCCGCATCCGCTTTTTGCCCTCCTTCTGCTTCTCCAGCAGCTTCTTCTTCCGGGTGATATCGCCGCCGTAGCACTTGGCCAGCACATCCTTGCGCAGGGCCTTGATGGTCTCCCGGGCGATGACCTTGCCGCCGATGGCCGCCTGGACGGGGATCTCGAACTGGGCACGGGGAATGTTATCCTTCAGCTTCTCGCAGATTTTTCTGGCTCTGGGGTAGGCGTTGTCCGCAAAGAGGATGAAGCTCAATGCGTCCACAATGTCTCCGTTGAGGAGAATATCCAGCTTCACCAGCCGGCTGGGCCGGTAGCCGATGAGCTCATAGTCCAAACTGCCATAGCCCCGGGTCCGGGACTTCAGGGCATCAAAGAAGTCGTAAATAATCTCGTTCAGGGGCATTTCATAGTGCATCTCCACCCGGGTGGCATCCAGGTAGACCATATCCTTGAATTCGCCCCGGCGGGAGGTGGCCAGGTCCATAATATTGCCCACATACTCCTGAGGTGCCATGAGGCTAACCTTGACAAAGGGCTCCTCCGCCAGCTGGATATCCGCAGGGTCGGGATAATCCAGGGGATTGTCCACCATGACCACTTCGCCGTTGAGCTTGGTGACCCGGTAGACGACATTGGGGGCAGTGGTGATCAAATCCAGGTTATATTCCCGCTCCAGCCGCTCCTGGATGATCTCCATATGGAGCAGGCCCAGGAAGCCGCAGCGGAAACCAAAGCCCAGGGCAATGGAACTCTCCGGCTCATAGGCGAAGGAAGCGTCGTTGAGCTTCAGCTTTTCCAGGGCATCCCGCAGATCCTGGTATTTGGCACCGTCCGCCGGATACACGCCGGAGAAGACCATGGGCTGCACCGGACGATAGCCGGGCAGGGGCTGGGGCGCAGGATTCTCCACCCCGGTAATGGTATCGCCCACCTGGGTATCGGAGACGGTCTTGATGGAGGCGGTGATGTATCCCACCTCACCGGCACCCAGGCAGTCCTTGGGGATCAGGCCCTTGGGGTTCATCACGCCCACCTCCACCACCTTGTAGGTGGCGCCGGTGGCCATCATGCGGATATCCATACCCGCCCGGACGGTACCCTCCTTGATCCGGGTGTAGACGATCACGCCCCGGTAGGAATCGTACTGGCTGTCGAAAATCAGGGCCTGCAGCGGTGCCTCCCGATCTCCCTTGGGGGCGGGAATGCCCTGAACGATCATTTCCAGAACGGCATGGATATTGATGCCGTTTTTGGCAGAAATTTCCGGGGCATCCTCGGCGGGGATGCAGATGATATCCTCGATCTCCGCCTTCACCTCCTCCGGCCGGGCAGAGGGCAGGTCGATCTTATTGATCACAGGCAGAACCTCCAGCCCCGCATCGGTGGCCAGGAAGGTATTGGCCAGGGTCTGGGCCTCCACGCCCTGGGAGGCATCCACCACCAGCACAGCGCCCTCGCAGGCGGCCAGGGACCGGGAGACCTCGTAATTGAAGTCCACATGGCCGGGGGTGTCAATGAGATTCAGGTCGTAGACCTGGCCGTCGTCGGCCTTGTAGGTCAGGGTGGCAGCGGTGGCCTTGATGGTGATGCCCCGCTCCCGCTCCAGGTCCATGGAGTCCAGGATCTGGTTTTCCATCTCCCGTTTTTCGATGGCCTTGCATTCTTCCAGCAGGCGATCGGCCAGAGTGGACTTGCCGTGGTCAATATGGGCGATGATGGAGAAATTTCGGATGTGAGAAAGGTCTGTCATAGTATTACCTCAGTCGTAGAAATGGCAAAAATATCATTTTCCTGATTATAGCGAATTTTTCCCAAAAAGTAAACCGTATGTTTTCCCTTTTTTCGGGAAAGCTGGAGATGGAAAGCGACATTTTTCCCGAAAAGCCGCAAATTTCAAAAATTTTTCCGCCAAAACCCTTGCCAAAAATTGAAATTCGGTATATAGTCTTACAGCTGACAATTTTGACGAAGAATTACACAGAAGGGGGATCCGTATGAGCAGTCCCAAGAAAAATACGAAAACCAATCCCGAGGAGATCCAGGCAGCCCTCCAGGAGCTGATCGCCAAGGGTAAGAAGGAAGGCATGCTGAAAGCTGCCGATGTCAACGCCCAGCTGGAGAAGCTGGACCTGTCCCCGGAGAAGATCGAGGAGATCTACGACCGGTTCGAGGCCATGAACATTCAGATCGTCGCCGCGGAGCTGGATCTGGGGGATGACCTGGAAGGCGGCCTGGGAGACGGCCTGGATATGGACATCGACCTGACCGGCGTGGAAGACGAGGATCTGGTGGATCCCGTGGACCTGGCCGCGGAGTATAATCTGGACGACCCCGTGCGGATGTACCTCAAGGAGATCGGTCAGATCCCCCTGCTCTCCGCCGAGGAGGAAGTGGAGTTGGCCAAGCGGGTCTGTGAAGGAGATCAGAAGGCCAAGAATAAGCTCACCGAGGCCAATCTGCGCCTGGTGGTCTCCATTGCCAAGAAATACTCCGGCCGTGGCCTGCACATCCTGGACCTGATCCAGGAGGGCAACACTGGCCTGATCCGGGCTGTGGACAAATTTGACTGGACAAAGGGAAACAAATTCTCTACATATGCTACCTGGTGGATCCGGCAGGCCATTACCCGTGCCATTGCCGACCAGGCCCGGACCATCCGGGTGCCGGTGCATATGGTGGAGGTCATCAACAAGGCCACCCGCTGCAACCGGAAGCTGGTTCAGGAACTGGGCCGGGAGCCTACTGTGGAGGAGATCGCCAAGGAGCTGAACCTGCCCGTGGAGAAGATCATCGAGGCCAACCGTACCGCCGCCGATACCCTGTCCCTGGATA
>CAYRYT010000157.1:0-3120 GCA_964428625.1 uncultured Oscillospiraceae bacterium
GTCCGGTCCACGCTCTTCTGGACATAGTCCCGGGGAGAGGGATTTTCGATGCACTCGTCGAAGGCCATGCAGATATCCGAGCCCAAATTGGACTGGATGCGCATACTCTCCTCCGGGCCCATGAAGATCTTCCGGCCGTCGATATGGGAGGAGAAGTAGACACCATCCTCCTTGATCCGCCGCAGGGAGGATAGGCTGAACACCTGGAATCCGCCGGAATCTGTCAGGATGGGGCCATCCCAGGTCATAAACTTATGCAGACCGCCGCATTCCTTCACCAGCTCGTCGCCGGGACGCAGATGAAGGTGGTAGGTGTTGGACAGCTCCACCTGGCAGCCGATGTCCTTCAGATCCTTGGCGCTGAGGGCGCCCTTGATGGCACCTTGGGTGCCCACATTCATAAATACGGGGGTCTGAACCGTGCCGTGGGCGCAGGTGAACTCGCCCCGCCGGGCCTTCCCTTCCGTTTTCTTGATCTCAAACATAGTCGTCTCTCCTTATGAATTGGCTTCGGTGTCCAGGAGCAGCATGGCATCGCCAAAGCTGAAGAAGCGATACCGGTCCTTCACTGCCTCCTCGTAGGCGTGGAGAACATGCTCCCGTCCGGCGAAGGCGGATACCAGCATCACCAGGGTGCTTTCGGGAAGATGGAAATTGGTGATCAGGCCATCCATGGCCTTGAAGGTGTAGCCGGGATAAATGAAGATTTCCGTCCACTTAGACTTGGCCTGGAAGGAACCGTCGTCGTTGACAAGACTTTCCAGGGTGCGGCAGGAGGTGGTGCCCACACAGATGATCCGTCCTCCCGCTGCCTTGGTCCGGTTCAGAATATCGGCAGTTTCCTGGCTGATCATGCACAGCTCCGCGTGCATATGATGCTCCGTCAGCTCCTCGGCCTTCACGGGGCGGAAGGTGCCCAGGCCCACATGGAGGGTGACAAAAGCTGTGGTAATGCCCTTCTGCCGGACCTTTTCCAGCAGCTCCTGGGTAAAATGGAGGCCTGCGGTGGGGGCAGCGGCAGAGCCGACCTCCCGGGAGTAGACCGTCTGGTACCGCTCCTGATCAGAAAGCTCCTCCTTGATATAAGGGGGCAGGGGCATTTTTCCCAGGCGCTCCAGCACCTCCAGGAAAATGCCTTCATAATGGAATTCTACCACCCGATTGCCGTCCTCCTGAACCTGGGTGACGGTGGCGGTGAGTTCCCCGTTTCCGAAAATCACTTCACTGCCAACCTGCATCTTCCGGCCGGGCTTGCACAGGCACTCCCAGCGCTTCTCCCCCAGGTCCCGCAGAAGCAGCACCTCCACGGCACCACCGGTGGGCCGATGGCCCAGCAGCCGGGCGGGAAGCACCCGGGAATCGTTCATCACCAGGCAGTCGCCGGGCTTGAGATAGTCCAAAATGTCATAAAAATGGCGATGGGTCAGTTCCCCGGTGTGGCGATCCATCACCAGTAACCGGGAGCTGTCCCGCTGCTGCAGAGGGGTCTGGGCAATGAGCTCCTCCGGCAGATCATACCAGAAATCATGTGTCTTCATAGCAGTTTTCCTTTGCTTGATATAGATTCTACAAGTATACCATAGCTTTCGGGAAAAATCCACTAAAAATGCAAAAAACCGAAGGGATTTCCCTTCGGTTTTTTCTGCTTACAGGGTGGTGTTGCCACCGGTGAGTTCCCGGTAGAAGGCGGTAACGGCGCTCTGCCGGTAGGGGTTGAGCCACAGGTTTCCGATGCCCATGGTCAGGGCACTGAGGAGGGACCAGCCAATGAAGCTGAAATGGAGGCAGAACAGCCGCCAGCGATTGCCCCGCATCATCGCCTTGGAGCGGGCAAGGGACTCCTGGGGGGAGAGCTCCGGGTGCTCTGCCAGAATAAAGCTGGTCATGGCATAGCTGTAGCTGGCCACGATGCCGGGAATGACGAACAGCAACGACCACAGGAATATGTACAGGCCCTGCAGCAGACCCGTGCCAACGGCGTTGCGCCAATGGGGGAAGTAAGCGAACAGGGTCTCCAGCTGGGGCTCAACCTGCCCCTCGACCAGATCCAGGTGGAAGCGGTTATAGCCCAGAGAAATGATCCAGCCCAGGCAGTACAATACGACTGCCAGAACAAGGGCGGCCAGGATCAGGGGCAGCGCCAGGCCGAATATCTGATCCAGAGGAATGCCGGAAGTGCCTAAGCCGATGTGACCGGAAGCACCATTCTCCGTAACCTGGAAATTCAGGTTCAGGCCGGTGTTGGTGGACACACCCAGGAGTGTGGCAATCAGGCCGGCAAGGACAGCCTTGCCCCATCTGCCCCGGAGGGATTCCCGGGCGATTCTGCGAAAATCCGATGCGTATACCATAGTATATCCTCCTTTTTCTGCATTCAATTGCTGCTGCCGGTGGAGATGAAGGGAGAAATGGCGCTGGCCACATTGTAAATAGGCATGGTTTGCAGCCAGACCCGGCCCGGGCCTGTGAGGACCGTATTAAAAATTCCCTCACCGCCGAAAAGCATATTCTTTGCGCCGGGGACGGTTTGAATGTCCATCCGCACCGTGGATTCGAAACCGGCAACATTGCCCGTATCCACCACCAGCTGCTGTCCCGGGATCAGATCGTACTCCACCAGCTCCCCGTCAATCTCCACGAAGGCTAGGCCGTGGCCGGTCAGGCGCTGCATGATGAAACCCTCACCGCCAAAGAGTCCGGCACCCAGCCGCTTCTGGAAATGGATGGACAGCTCCACCCCGGCTTCACTGGCCAGAAAGGCGCTTTTTTGCAGAATCATATCCCGTCCGGCACCGACTTCCAATACCTTGATCTGGCCGGGAAAGCTGGAGCCGAAGGCGATCATTCCCTGACCACCCCGGGCGGTGTAATGGTTCTGAAACATACTGTCCCCGGAGAAGGCCCGGGAGAACATTTTGCCCAGTCCCCCGCCCCGGGTCTCCATCTGCATATTGGGGGTCATCCAGACCATGGAGCCCCGCTCTGTGATCATTTTCTCACCGGCATCCAGATAGCATACCACCACCGGATAGTTGCCGCCCTTCAATTCATACCGCATAATCCATTCCTCCTATTACAATAAGTTTTGGTTGGAAGTCCAGCATCCAGCTGGACTTCCTT
>CAYRYT010000158.1:0-3058 GCA_964428625.1 uncultured Oscillospiraceae bacterium
CCAGGCCCTTGGCCTTCAGATCGTCGGCAACGATTTTGGTGATGGCCTGGGTCATCGCCTTCAGGTCATCGTACTGCTGGGCGGTCATAACACCCAGATCCACCAGACCGTCCTTGGTCACCAGGGGATCGCCCTTCTCGTCGTTCTTGAAGGTGGTCTCCACATAAGCGGGCAGATCGGAACCCTCTGCGATATAGTCGGAATAACGGCGGTAGAAGGAGCCAACCGCCTTATAACGGCAGATGACCTCTAGGCCCTTGCCGAATACCTTACCGGGGAGCACTTCCATGGTGGTGTCGTCCAGGTTGGCGCTGACATAGTGAGTCAGGATACCGGCAGCGTTGATCTTCTCGAAGAAGTAAATGGACATCCGCAGATTCACATCTCCCACGCCCTCGATGGTCAGGCCCACGGAATTCTCGCCGGGGTCAAACACACCGTCCTTACCGGTGCAGTCGTCCTTGAACTTCAGCAGATAATTGCCGTTGTCCAGGGCGTAAACATTCTTGGTCTTACCGGTGTAAACAAGCTTCTTTTCCATGATGAATTGCTCCTTTTTTATTCAAAAGTGAAATGGATAAACATAGAATCACAGCTGCTGGGCCAGGGCCGCATCCTTGGCCAGGACTGCCTGAGCATCCTGCTGCCGCCGCTGCTCCAGCGCCAGGGTCAGTTCCTCATCCCCCAGAGCCAGGATCTGTGCCGCCAGGAAGGCCGCGTTGCTGCCGCCGCCCAGGGCTACCGTTGCCACCGGGATTCCGGTGGGCATCTGCACCGTGGACAGCAGCGCGTCCAGGCCATCCATGGCACCGCCCTTGCAAGGCACGCCGATCACCGGCAGGGTGGTATTCGCCGCAATGGCACCGGCCAGGTGAGCCGCCATGCCGGCGAAGGCAATGATCACTCCAAAGCCCTGGCTCCGGGCATTCCGGGCAAAGTCCCGGGCCTCCTCCGGTGTCCGGTGGGCGGAGTAAATATGGGCCTCAAAGGGAATGTGGAGCTGGTTGAAGACATCCGTGGCTTTTCTCACCACAGGCAGGTCGCTGTCGCTGCCCATGACGATTCCAACTTTTCTCATATAGCATTCCTCCTAGAAAAAGCGAAAAGGGCACACTGATCCCATTCATGGAATGCAGTGTGCCCAGACGGTCGGCAAGGATAGTTGTGCGGTCGGCCCGTGCTCCCCCGCGGTATCCCGCGTTGATTCCGTCAGTCGCACAGGCCCTGTCAAATTACGCCCTTATTCTACCATGGGCAAAAAATTTCGTCAAGGCACACCGGCACCAATCGGGATTTTTCAGTTTATTTGCCACGAAAGTGCCTGAAAAGGCGCTTTCTTTTGTGGAAGATTCTCATTCTCTTACCGTTGCTTCTCCGCCTCACAGTAGATGCAGCGGTAGCGTCCGGCCCGGGGATCCACGCAGCGGAACTTATGGGGCAGCTCCTGTTCCGTGGAGCTGATGCACCGGGGATTGTCACAGATCAGCTCGTCCACCACAACATCCGTCTCCGGGGGCATCTGACGGCCCTGGGCCGCCTCCTCCAGGAGCTTCAGGATCAGGGCCATACGCATATACTTGCCGTTGAGGGCTTGGCGGAAATAGGCGGCTCGGGGGTCATCGTCCACCTTCACGCTGATCTCATTAACCCGGGGCAAGGGATGAAGCACCCGCATGGTTTCCTTGGCCAGGACCATTTTCTCCGGGGTCAGTACATAGCTGTCTTTCAGCCGCTCGTACTCCTGGGGGCTGTCGAAGCGCTCCTGCTGGATGCGGGTCATGTACAGCACATCCAGCTCCGGGATCGCCTCCTCCAGAGAAGTGGTCTCCCGGTAGGCCATCCCAGCCCGATCCAGCACATCTCCCTTGATATACGCCGGCAGAGCCAGCTCCCTGGGGGAAATGAGCACCACCTTGATATTGGCATACCGGCTCATGGCAGCCAGGAGGGAATGGACGGTGCGGCCATATTTCAGGTCGCCGCAACAGCCGATGGTCAAGTCGTGGAGCCGGCCGTTCTCCCGATAGATGGTCAGCAGATCCGCCAGGGTCTGAGTGGGATGGCAGTGACCGCCGTCACCAGCGTTGATCACGGGAATGGTGGCGTTCCGGGCGGCCACATAGGGCGCGCCCTCCTTGGGATGGCGAATAGCCATGATATCGGCGTAATTGGAGACGATCTTGGCCGTATCCGCCATACTCTCCCCCTTGGAAGCGGAGGAGGAGCTGGCCTGGGAGAAGCCGATGACACTGCCACCCAGCTCGATCATGGCCGCCTCAAAGCTCAGACGGGTACGGGTGGAGGGCTCGAAGAACAGCGTCGCCAGCTTCTTATGGCGGCACTTGTCCCAATAGGCCTCGGGATGGGCGCTGATGTCACAGGCCGTGGCGATCAGCTGATCCAGTTCCTCTGTGGAAAAATCCACAATATCCATGAGACTTCTCATATTATCGTGCTCCGTTGACGGCCAGATAGTTCTGGATCCGGGTCACATTCTCCTCGTTGGCCGGGTCCTCCCGGAGATACTCAATGATGTCGTAGACATCCACCACGGAGTACACGGGGAAGCCAAACTGCTCCTCGATCTCTTGCATGGCACCCTTCTCTCCCTGGCCCTTTTCCTTCCGGTCCACCATGACGAAGGTTGCTGCCACCTTCACGCCCTCCAGCTGGCCGAGGATGGCCATGCTCTCCCGAATGGCGGTACCGGCGGTGATCACATCCTCCACGATGACCACTTCCTGGCCGGCCTGGGGCACACAACCCACAAACATACCGCCCTCGCCGTGGTCCTTGACTTCCTTGCGGTTGAAGAAGAAGGGCACATCCAGACCGTTCTTGGACAGCGCCACCGCCGCAGACACGGCAATGGAAATACCCTTGTAGGCGGGGCCATAGAGAACCGCTTCCTTCCGGCCCAGCTTGTCGAAATAGGCCTTGGCATAGAACTCGCCCAGCTTTGCGATCTCGTCACCGGTCTTGATCATACCGGCATTGATGAAATAGGGGATCTTCCGGCCGGACTTGGCGGTGAAATCACCGAATTTCAGCACACCGG
>CAYRYT010000159.1:0-3034 GCA_964428625.1 uncultured Oscillospiraceae bacterium
AGAGAGAGGGGAAACCTTCTCTCTCTTTTTTGCGCGCTTCAACTACAGTTTACTGTAGCTATTACAACATTGTATGTCGACGCTATTATATAATATATATGCAATATGTCAAATAGGTGTGGTGGTTGTTTCTGTCCTCTGTTCTGAAACAGACCAACTCATATTAATATTACATACTAGATTGAATTCTGAGTTATTACTAATCAAAAATTTTCTACTAATATTAATAGTATCATTTATACCACAATAAAGAGGAACATTTTGTGCGTAAACATATCCTGATTTAAAGACAGTAGTAGCTTCTCTATACTCAGGAGCCTTTGCTATCTCAATACCAATATGCCATGGATTACGTATATACATATTACAATGAGTAATTACAACATTGTTAACTCTGAAATCTGGTAAGTGTCTATAGTTATTAACAATTACTGCAACAATATCACTAACACGTAATGAGATTGGAGGCACAGTATTCAAATGAAATGTATATGTATATGTATATGTATATGTATATTCTAGTTTTGGTTGGGGGGGGGTGTTCTCTTTTACAGTATATAAAGGTATAGGTTGCCCCATTAACCTTATTATATTACCGTAAAAAAAGTAGCAGTTGTAGTGTTGGTAGCCTTTGGTTAGAAACTTCTCTTTGTTTTTACTAATTACATCTAAAGTATTAAGGTTATCTGCGATACGAGAATTTACTACCACATCTAAATTAGTAGGCTCGCCAATATTTCCAAAGTCATCGAATTTATATCTATTATCTTCACGTGTTAAATCATAGTAATAACCGTGCGGATATTCACCTGTATATGATCCAGCATCGTTATTTTCACTAGTTGAATAGTTGTATAAGTTACCTATCTTACTTGCCATATCTAATCCTTATTGTATAAAAATTCTTGAGTCTTATTAGTAATTATATACTGCTTTTGATTTTTTTTACAGTCATAAGAATTCCTTAATTAAATCGTATTGCACACTTATCAAATATTTTATGTTATGTTCTCTACAATAGTTTACATCCTCTTCTAAAGTGGGTGAATTAACGTCTAATATGCGTATACCTTTGTCTATACATCGTTTATAAATTCTAATATTTTTTATTGCAGTATTATATCTAGGTGGGCAACATATAAAATCTGCAAATACATAAGGATTAGGTGGCATAACTAAATCATTGAGTTTAACTTCGTTAATATTATCAGTAAGACAATATTGATGCTTACATGTCTTAACTTTTGTATATACTTCTGGGTCATTTATGTAAATCATTATACCAAAATAATGTTGTATCAAATATTCCAACCTAAAATCTATATTACTAACAAGTAATTGCATATGTTGTTCTGCATATGGCCCATAACAAAACTTATACTTCTCAAGTTTAATATCTACAGTTCTGATATATTTTTTGAATTTCTTTTCTGCTCTTTTATCAAAGTAATCTCGTATTCTTTTTAACATAGTAATCTTATTACTCATATTGAGACTCGTGTTTGTCATTCAAGTAAACAGTTATCTTCTTATCGTAACTACTTATCTGTTGACTATGACTAACTAGTATCACATTATTATAACTCAAATTACCAATAATATCATTAAGGAGTGGATATAAGTCTATAGATGCAGTATTTAAGTTCTCATCTAACGACAATATACCTATTCCACCCATAAACTTTGCAATAGAATCATATAGATATAAATCAGATAATAACTTTTGTCCGCCCGATTGACTAACATATGGGACCCAGTATTTACTATTCTCATCCCTTATCGCTAAGTCAACCATAAACTTTTCCTTCCCATTTTTTTGCGTCTTAGAAGTATTAATTTTGAATCTATCTGTATTGAAATTAGTAATCAACAAATTCATTAACTTATATGGTATGGACTCAAGGTTATTATAATCCATTAAAGAAATATACAAATCCCACTGCGTAAGTTGCTCTACACCTCGATTATACTCTTCAGATAACTCATCAATAGTGGCCATACAATCATCCAAGTCTTTTTGTTTGATACCTAATTCGTTCTTATAGTTTTCGTAGATTGTATGTTTATTTATCTGCTCTTCTAGTTCAGTCATACGGTTAGTAACATCAAAATCATATTTACCACTCATAATATTTAATGTTGCTTCTAATTCTATTATTCGTTTTTCTATCTCTTTATTGTTCTCAATATCTTTAAGTTTCGCATTGAGGCTATTTAATATGCGGATTTCAGTATCTAAATCACCATCCTCGTTTATTATAATAGCCTCAACTTTTACTTTAATCATATTGCCAGCTTTCTTAATTTCATCCAACTGCAACTTTATTTCATCGTTTCTCTTAATTATCTTGTGTGCCTCTAATTGTAAATCTATATCTTTAGTATCAATAAGTTGCACATTTGCCAACTCGGTTTCGTTCTTCTTTATCAACTTAACTATTTCATCTAATCGTTCTTTCAAACCGCTCACATCTTTAACAACCTGTTGTCCACAAGTAGGGCAAGTATAATTACCTTTCTTTATTCCCATCTCTAAACCTTTAGACTCACCTTGCAATGTAACGATTTTGGATTTCAAAGATGCAATTATATCTCGGTTTTTATTGTTCTCTTCGTCTATTCGATTTTTCTTTTCTATAAGTTGAACTTCAGTTTCGGACGGTATTTCAACTTCTTTTATTTGTTTGTTAAGTAATGCATACTGCTCACGGGTATTCTGCAACTCTCGCTCTAATACAGCCTTCTCTTGTTTTTTCTTTTCTTCTTTCTGTAATAGCGCAATCTTTTGGTTGCTTTTATTAATCTGATTTCTTAACTCATCTTCGTTCTCAATATCTTTAATTAGAGATTTATTAGCTTGAATATTTCGCTCCAAATCGACTATAGTATCACAATGTTCTTTAAGCTCATTCCATTCTGATTTAAGTTTGTTAACATCGCCTTCTGTATTAACGAAAGCCTCTTCAACATAGTTCTTAAGTCTATCTACTTCGGCTTGCAATATATTACGCTCGCCCTCTTTAACCTTAACATT
>CAYRYT010000160.1:0-2939 GCA_964428625.1 uncultured Oscillospiraceae bacterium
GACGTCATCCGCGAGCCCTTCGTGGGTGAGAATGAGAAGGCCCAGACCGCCCTCATGCAGATCCTCATGGGCGAGCTGGAGCCCGATGAAGGCTCCATCAAGTGGGGCGTGTCCACCATCCGCAGCTACCTGCCCAAGGACAACTCCCCCTACTTCGACGGCAACACCATGGAGCTGGTGGACTGGCTGCGCCAGTACAGCACCAAGAAGGACGATGTCTACCTCCGGGGTTTCCTGGGCCGGATGCTCTTCGGCAACGACGATGTGTTCAAGCCCGTCAATGTCCTCTCCGGTGGTGAGAAGGTCCGGTGTATGCTCTCGAAGATGATGCTCTCCGGTGCCAATGTGGTGCTGCTGGACCAGCCCACCAACCACCTGGACATGGAATCCATCCAGGCGGTGAACAAGGGTCTGGAAGCCTTCCAGGGCGTGGTGCTCCTGGCCTCCCACGACCATGAGATGCTGACCTCCACCTGTAACCGGGTCATCGCCTTCCAGAGCGACGGCACCATCGTGGACAAGTACGGCACCTACGACGACTATCTGGCCTGGATGGCCGAAAACAAGGCCTGATCCCGCCTTCCCCATTGGAAACTTCTAAGGAGGTACTATACCATATGGAAAAAATTCTGGATATCATCACCGCTAAAATGCAGCAGGCCTTTGTCGATGCGGGCTACGATGCCAGCTTCGGCCGGGTGACGGTCTCCAACCGTCCTGACCTGTGCGAATATCAGTGCAACGGCGCCCTGGCCGCTGCCAAGCAGTATAAGTGCGCCCCGATTCAGATCGCCAACACCGTAGTCGCCCAGCTGGATGCCGGGGACTACAGCATGGTGGAGGCCGTTATGCCCGGCTTCATCAATCTGAAGCTCTCCGGTCGCTTCCTCAGCCAGTACCTGGAGCAGATGCGCACCGCCCCGGACTTCGGCGTGGAGAAGCCCGGCCAGGGGCAGACCATCGTGGTGGACTACGGTGGTGCCAATGTGGCCAAGCCCCTGCATATCGGCCACCTCCGCCCCGCCATCATCGGTGAAGCCCTGAAGCGGCTGCACCATTACCTGGGCTACAATACCATCGGCGATGTCCACCTGGGCGACTGGGGCCTGCAGATGGGTCTGATCATTGCCGAGCTCCAGGAGCGCCAGCCGGAGCTGCCCTATTTCGATCCCGACTTCACCGGGGAATACCCTGCAGAAGCCCCCTTCACCGTGGACGAGCTGGAGGAGATCTACCCCACCGCCTCCGGCAAGAAGAAGGATCCCGAATTCTCCCAGAAGGCCCACCAGGCTACCTTTGAGCTGCAGCAGGGCCGCCGGGGCTACCGGGCCCTGTGGGATCACATCATGCGGGTCTCCGTGGCCGACCTGAAGAAGAATTATGACAACCTGGATGTTCATTTTGAGAAGTGGCTGGGCGAATCCGACGCCGATCCCTACATCCCCGCCATGGTTGCGGATATGAAGGCCCGGGGCATTGCCGTCCAGAGTGAGGGTGCCTGGGTCATCCCCGTCACCGAAGAGGGGGACAAGAAGGAAATGCCTCCCTGCATCCTGGTGAAATCCGACGGTTCTTCCATCTATGCCACCACGGACCTGGCCACCATGGTCCAGCGTATGGAGGACTGGAACCCCAGCAAGATCCTCTATGTCACCGACAAGCGCCAGAATCTCCACTTCGAGCAGGTGTTCCGTGCCGCCCGGAAGGCCGGCATCGTGGCCCCGGAGACGGAGCTGGCCCATGTGGGCTTTGGCACCATGAACGGCAGCGACGGCAAGCCCTTCAAGACCCGGGACGGCGGTGTTCTCCGGCTGGAGCAGCTGATTTCCGACATGACGGACTTTGTCCGCACCAAGGTTGTGGAGAACAAGATCGTAGCAGAGGACGAGGTGGAAGCCACCACCCAGAAAATCGCCATGGCAGCGCTGAAATACGGCGATCTGTCCAACCAGCCCACCAAGGACTACAATTTCGACATGGAGCGCTTTGCCGCCTTCGAGGGCAACACCGGCCCCTACATCCTCTACACCATTGTGCGGATCAAGAGCATCCTGAATCGCTACGGTGCCTGGGAGAATCTGCCCATCCAGACCCCTGCCAATGAGTTTGCCAAGGATCTGATGCTGGCTGTCACTAAGTTCGGCCCCGCACTGGAATCCGCGCTGAAGGCCTCCGCTCCCAACCTTATCTGTGCTTACATCTATGAGCTGGCGGGCTGTGCCAACAAGTTCTATCATGAGACTCCCATTCTGAAGGAAACAGATCCCCAGAAACAGGCTGGTTACATCGCCCTCATGGGCCTGACCAAGCGAATTCTGGAGACTGCCATCTCCATTCTGGGCTTCTCTGCCCCGGAAAAAATGTAACGAAAACGGCTCTCCAAACAGGGGAGCCGTTTTTCTGGATGTACCGCAAAAGCCTCCCCCCGGTAAGGCTGCAACGGCGAAAGCCTGCCCCTGGCAAGTGGGCTAGGATGGCTGCACCGGCCAATGCCTCCCCCTGGTAGGGGGAGGTGGCAAAAATCTCTGATTTTTGCCGGAGGGGGTCGAAGGTGACGATGTTCCCCTGCAGTCGGATGAATGGGACGCCCCCTGGTAGGGGCCGATTCTTAATCGGCCCGTCGCGGCCTGTGGCCGCGCCTTTTCAAAATATTCATCCTTCAATCCCCTCAGTCATGCTACGGATGACAGTTCCCCGAACTATGGGAAGCGTTTTCCGTCTTATTGCAACAAAAAGGAAGCACATCTTGCCCGATCGCTCAGGAAAATGTGCTTCCTCGTTTATTTCATTGCGGGAAGATAAGGGAAATACCCCTTACTTCAGGCTCTCTTCCACAGCAACAGCCACGGAGACGGTAGCGCCGACCATGGGGTTGTTGCCCATACCCAGGAAGCCCATCATCTCAACGTAAAATCCGCCTTACGGCGGCTTTTCGGTTG
>CAYRYT010000161.1:0-2927 GCA_964428625.1 uncultured Oscillospiraceae bacterium
GCATCGTCCAGGGAAATGGACTGGCTGGCCATCAGGGCACGAATTGCAGTCGCAAGGCCTTCTGCCTGACCTTCTTCCCGACCTTGCAGCCGTTCTTCCATTGCCAGTTTTTCAACTTCTCTGCACATATTCGTTACTCCTTTCACATCTTCCTTGAAATACCGCACACGATCCGCCAGAACCGGGTAGTGCATCTCCTCGACGCTGGTACAGGTGAAGTCGTGCATCAGCCTTCCAAGGGGGGTGTCGTTCTTATGCTGGGCATTGACATAGATGATATGGGAGCCGTCCTCAAAGGCTTTCCCAGTCTCCCGCACGATCCGGTCAATGTGGTAAATGGGAAGTCCCTCTTTCAGGACATCCCGCTCGGTGATGAAAATTACATAGGTTTCGCCCAGGGCGTTGTATTGGTCTCCGGGCTGGGTCAAATTGGCATCCAAGAGGCTGCTGTTGTAACGGGCCCGGCGGGCATCCGCCCCCTCGTCCCGTCGCTGGATCTCGATGTTGTAGGTGTTGCCCTGTTGGTCAATTGCCAGGATATCCAGCCGGACAGAACGGCCTTGCAGGTTCTTGATGGTGTACTGGCCGTGGGCCTCCTTCACCGTCAGATCCTCCCGCTCCAGAATGATATTCAGCAGCAGCTGGGCACAGGCGGTGTCCTCAAATACCTTGCTCATAAAGTCGTCATCCAGCAGCCGGAAACCTTGCAGCAGCTTGACATATTTGGCATTCTTCCGGAGAAACTCCTCGGAAAGACCGGGATACGCCGGGGTCGGTGTGTTGATTGCCACGCTATCTCCTCCTTGCTGGTACTATTACTATAGCACATTTCCATAGCATCGTCCAGATTTTTCTTGTAAAAAACGCTGGGACGATGCATCTTTTTTGTCCCGGGTATTATTCTTCTCCGGTTGCCGTGGGCGGCACCACCTCGTCTGCAATGTAATGTTCCAGGGGCGGAGGGGGTGCTTTTTTCATGTTGTTCCGGTGCTACGATTCCAAAGGATTCTGCCGGAAATGAAATTCCCCCTTCCCAAAGGACGATTTTTCGGGTATGATAGGGGGGAGGATGTGATGAAATGGTAGAGCTGTTTGCAATGGATATTTCCCGCCTGCCGGGAACCCAGATCCAACGCCACAGACAGGGGCGAAATGCCCTCCTGGCGGCGGTGCTCCCCCGGTTTTCTGTGGATCCCGGGGATATCACCATCTCGGACCGGGGAAAACCCCAGGTGCCCGGGCTTCACTTCAATCTCTCTCACTCCGGAGATTTTGTTGTCTGCGCCACCGGGGAGGCCCCCCTGGGCTGCGATATCCAGCGCCATCATCCGGCCCGGCTTCATCGCTTTCTGTCCCAGTCAGAGCGCCGGGCGCTGGAAGCTTTGACGGAGCCTGGCCGGGGGGAGCTATACACCCGGCTGTGGACCCTGCGGGAGAGCTATCTGAAAATGACCGGAGAGGGTTTGGCAGGTCTGGGGCGGCTTCGTGTGGATCTGTCCGCCGAGCCATTTGCCCTTTTGGATGCCGGTCGACGACCGGAATGCAGGTTCTGTGACTATGAGATCCCGGGCTACGCCCTGACGGTGTGCACCCGGTGGGGGGATTTTGCCCCGGAAATCCGGTGGATCCCGGGAAATACAGAGGAGGAATAAGAATGGAATACCGTGAATTGGGAAAAACGGGGATGAAGGTATCCCGCATGGGCTTTGGCGGCATCCCCATCCAGCGCATTGACCAGGAGGGAACCAAGGCTCTGATGGAAAAGCTGGTGGAGGCTGGTGTTAACTATATCGATACGGCTAAGGCCTATACAGTCAGCGAAAGCTACCTGGGTTATGCCCTGGAGGGCATCCGGGACCGGTTCATTCTGGCCACGAAGAGCATGGCCAGGACTCGGGAGGCTATGGCGGCGGATATTGCCGGGAGCCTGACGGCCCTGCGCACCGACTACATCGATCTGTACCAGGTCCACAATCCCTCCATGGCCCAGCTGGACCAGGTTATGGCCCCCGGGGGCGCGCTGGAGGCCCTGATGGAGGCGAAAAATGCCGGAACAGTTCGGCACCTGGGTATCACCGCCCACTCGGCGGAGGTTTTCCAGCGGGCGTTGGAGCTGCCCTGGGTGGAGACGATCATGTTCCCTTATAACATTGTGGAGACCCAGGGGGAGGAACTGATCCGCCGGTGTACCCAGGGGAATATCGGTTTTATTTGCATGAAGCCCCTGGCGGGGGGTGCCATTGAGGACGCAACCCTGGCCCTGCGGTTTATTGCGGCCAACCCGGATGTGACGGTGGTCATTCCCGGCATGGCGGAGCCTGGGGAGCTGGCGGAGAATCTGGCGGCGGTGTGCGACCCAGCGCCTCTGACTGCTGGGGAACGGGAGAAGATCCAGGCAATCCGCAGCAGCCTGGGGACAGAATTCTGCCGCCGGTGCAATTACTGTGCACCCTGCGCTGTGGGCATCCAGATTCCCAGCGTGTTCCTCTTTGAAGGATACCTCTCCCGATACAATTTGGAGGGCTGGGCCCGGGAGCGGTATGCTACGCTGCCGGTGAAGGCCTCTGCCTGCATCGGGTGCGGCGCTTGTGAAAGCCGCTGCCCCTACCAACTGCCCATCCGGAAAATGCTGCAAAAAGCCGCCCAGGGCTTCGGAGAATAAGTATAGGAAAAGGCCCTGCCACAGTTTGTAATGTGGCGGGGCCTTTTGCCATGGAAAGTCCCCGCCCTTTTGGGCGGGGACTGGGGAAGTGGAATCAGATCCGCTTACCACCCATGGGAACCAGGGCGACAACGGATACACCGCTGATCATCAGCAGGGCAGCCATCAGGGCCAGGCCCTGGTCGCCGGTTTCGGGAGAGGTGGGATCCGCAGGCTTGGCGGGCTTAGTCTCCTCGGGCTCGGTGACCTCAGGCTCGGTGACCTC
>CAYRYT010000162.1:0-2917 GCA_964428625.1 uncultured Oscillospiraceae bacterium
TCGACGACATCTGCTTCGTTCCCGAGGTGGGCAAGCTGTACTACGGCAAGGTCGTGCGGATCCTGCCCATCGGCGCTTTTGTGGAAATCGCTCCCGGTCACGACGGCATGGTTCACATCTCCAAGCTGGAGAACCGCCGTGTGGAAAAGGTCGAGGATGTGCTGAACCTGGGCGATATGACCTGGGTCAAGTTCATGGGCTTCGACGAGAAGGGCCGTGCCAACTTCAGCCGCAAGGATGCGCTGAAGGAGCTGGCTAACCAGTAATCCAACCAAAGAGGAAGGCAATCTGCCTTCCTCTTTTTGCTGTCTTGAGTGGATTTGCAGGACGAGCCGCCCAGGGACGGAAAAGTTTCGCTGAATTTTTATCGATAAAAATAAACTTAGGACTAGATAACCCAATTGGGATGTGCTATAATAAAATCGTGTTATAGCGATAACATTTTAGGCGATTCGACTGCTTCATCGAAGCGCTCCAAAATCTGTAAGGAAGGTGAGCAATTGGAAAATTATACCAAGTATGCGTTGAAGGCAACCGATGAGCTGAGCCATGTCCTGGAAAAGCTGGACAATATCTTTGTCCTTGCCTGCAACAAGTGTTTCAAGGAATTTGAAACCATTGAGGAACCTGATTGCGAAGCGTTTAGAAACCTGGCTGCCAGTTTGGGTAAGACCATTACCGGCACCGCGCGAATGGATTATCTGTGCAACAAGACCCAGACTGCCAAGAAGCTGGCGGAGCTGATCCCGGAGGGCACGGAGAATGTGTTTGTGATCTCCTGCGGATTGGGTGTGCAGACCGTAGCGGAGCTGATCCAGCTGCCCGTCTATGCCGCCTGCAATTCCCTGAACTATACCGGCCATCACGGCATGGCCCTGACCAAGAAGGCCTGCGATGCCTGTGCCCAGTGCTACCTGAACATCACCGGCGGTATCTGCCCCATTGTGGACTGCTCCAAGAGCCTGGTCAATGGCCAGTGCGGCGGTGCCAAGAACGGTAAGTGTGAGGTGGACCCCAATAAGGACTGCGCCTGGCAGAAGATCCAGGAGCGTCTGGAGGTCCAGGGCCGACTGGATGAACTGAAGGCCCAGAGTGTCCAGGTTCGGGACTATTCCAAGGTCAATTACAAGCTGATCCACGATTATGTTACTTCCATCCGGGAGAGCCGCTTTGCTGGTTACTACGGTGGCGTCCATCCCGTCGAGGGCAAGGAGCCCACGGAGGCCAAGGCGCTGATCACCTTCCCGGATCCCAAGATCGCCGTTTACCCCCTGTCCATGCATCTGGGTGCCCCTGCCAATGCCATCGTCGCCGTGGGCGACCATGTGAATGTGGGCCAGAAGATCGCAGAGGCTGCGGGATTTATCTCCGCTCCCGTCCATGCCAGCGTCAGTGGCACGGTTATTGCCATTGAGGATCGTCCCCATGCCAGCCGGGGCACCTGCCCCGCCATTGTGGTGGAATCCGACGGCCTGAATACCCTGGATCCTTCCATCCAGCCCACCAAGCCCCTGGAGGAGCTGACCCCCGCCGAGATCATCGATATCGTGAAGAACGCCGGTATCGTGGGTATGGGCGGTGCCGGCTTCCCCACCTATGTCAAGCTCAACCCCGGCAAGCCCATTGAAGCGGTTCTGGTCAACGCCTGCGAGTGCGAGCCCATGCTCACTGCGGACCATAGGGTCCTGCTGGAGTATGCCGATGCCGTCATCCATGGCCTGAAGGCGGTCATGAAGGCCGTCGCCACCGACCGGGGCGTGATCGTCATCGAGGACAACAAGCCCGATGCCATCGCCCTGATGGAGGAGAAGGTCAGGGAGATCCCCGGCCTGGAGGTCTGCGTCGCCAAGACCAAGTATCCCCAGGGCGGTGAGAAAATGCTCATCAAGCGTGTCCTGGGCCGGATGGTTCCCAGCGGCAAGCTCCCCGCCGATGTGGGCGCGGTGGTGTGCAATGTCTCCACCGTCAAGGCCATTTCCGATGCCATCATCACCGGTATGCCCCTGATCCGCCGGGTCACCACCGTCACCGGCCCCTACATCCCCGAGCCCAAGAACTTCCTGGTGAAGATCGGCACCAGCGCTACCGACCTGGTTGCCGCCTGCGGCGGTGTCCGGCCCGGCGATGTGACCATCAAGGCCGGCGGCCCCATGATGGGCTTCCCCCAGACCACCCTGGAAACCCCCATTATGAAGGGCTCCAACGGTATTATCGCCATCGATACGGACCACACCGAGACCCAGGCCTGCATCAAGTGCGGCCGCTGCGTGGATGTGTGCCCCATGGAACTCAAGCCGCTGTATTTTGCGAAGCTGGTCGGGGATCCCGCCGCGCTGAAGGCCCAGAATATTATGGACTGCATGGAGTGCAGATGCTGCGAGTACATTTGCTCCTCCAAGATCCCGCTGGTCTCCATGATCAAGGCCGGCAAAGCTGCTGTAAAGGGGATGAAGTAATATGCTGATCACCGAACTGAAATCCAGAGAGGCCCTGAACGCCGTCGTTACCGGCAAGGTCTTTGTCATTGTCTGCCACGGCTGTAAGGAGATTCATTTCCCCGAGGCGGAGGCGGAAAGCTATATCCGGGAGCTGGAAACAGCCGGTTCCCTGACCGGTCGGATCACCACCGACTATATCTGCAACCCTGAGCTGCTGAAGCTCCGGCTGGAGGCCCATCAGGCCGCCATTGACGGGGCGGATATGATCCTGGTGCTGTCCTGCGGCGTGGGCGTGCAGACGGTTGCCGCCATGTTCGACACCAAGAAGGTCTGCGCCGGCTGTGATACCTACGCACTCCCCGGCTTCCAGGGTGTTACCCCCCTGGAGCACGACTGCAAGCAGTGCGGCGAGTGCTACCTGAATCTCACCGGCGGCATCTGCCCCATCACCGCCTGCTCCAAGAGCCTGGTCAACGGCC
>CAYRYT010000163.1:0-2916 GCA_964428625.1 uncultured Oscillospiraceae bacterium
GCACAACTGAAAAACCGTTAGACTCCACATACGTCTGGATGGCGTGGGAGATATCGGACACTCGGTGTCCACGGGTCGCGAAGCGAAGGCCCTCGAAAAAGCTCTGCTTCGTGACATCGATTAGCTTTTGCGCTTCGGCGCTGACAGCGCCGCAGGGGAAGGTCGCCGCGCAATCGCCGTGAAATCCCTTGTAGTAGGCGCCCACATCCACACTCACGATGTCCCCTTCCTTCAGGATGTAACCACCCGGAATGCCGTGGATCACCGTAGAGTTCACAGAAATGCAAGCACTGGCAGGAAAGCCGTTGTAATTCAGGAACGACGGTTTTGCGCCCTGAGAGATAATAAAATCATGAACAGCCTTGTCGATCTGCCGTGTCGATACGCCGGGCTTTACCATTTCCCCTGCCAAAGCACGGGCTGCCGCGGTAATTTTGCCCGCCTGGCGCATCAAATCCTGCTCTCGTTCATTCTTGATTGCGATCATACCTTCGCTCCTATGGCGGCGAGGATCTGCTCATTGGCGTGGCTGATGGACTGATTGCCCTCCACCAGGCGAAGCTTCCCCTGGTCGGCATAATAGTTCTTCAGCACTTCCGTAGCCTGGTGATAAACCTGCAGACGCTTACGCACCGTCTCCGGGGCATCGTCCTTGCGGATCACCAGCTCACCGCCGCACAGATCGCAGATTCCTTCCCGCTGGGAGGGGTTGGCCTCCACATGATAGCTGGCGCCGCACTTGCTGCACACCCGCCGGCCGGTCATCCGGCCCTCGATCACATGGTCGTCAACCTCAATGGAAACTACATGGTCGATTCGGACACCCTTTGCATCCAGGGCTTTCGCCTGGGCCAGGGTGCGGGGCACCCCGTCCAGGATAAAGCCGTTTTTGCAGTCGTCCTGGGCAACCCGCTCCGCGACGATACCGAGAATCAGCTCGTCGGGAACGAGGTTACCTTCGTCCATGTACTGTTTCACCTTTTTGCCAAGCTCCGTGCCATTCTTCATGGCCTCCCGGAGCATGTTCCCGGTGGAGATAGAGGGGATACCCAGCTTTTCCAGCAGGAGCTCAGCCTGGGTACCCTTACCGGCGCCGGGAGCGCCTAATAGGATCAGATTCATCTGAAGCCGCCTCCGGTTACTCCAGGAAGCCCTTGTAGTGACGCATGAGCATCTGGGCTTCCAGGGCCTTCACCGTCTCCAGGGCAACGCCCACGACAATGATGACGGAAGTACCGCCAATGGCCAGGTTGGAAACGGAGGGGATCAGAATGCCAGCCACCTGGGGCAGCAGGCAGACAATGGTCAGATACACCGCACCAAAGACGATGATCTTGTTGATGACCTTCTGAATGAAGTCAGCGGTGGGCTTGCCGGGACGGAAGCCGGGGATAAAGCCGCCATTCTTCTTCAGGTTGTTGGCAATCTCCACAGGATCGTACTGGATGGTGGAGTAGAACCAGCTGAAGAAGAAGATCATCAGGGCGTAAACCACAATGTACACCCAGCTGCTGGAACTCCAGACATTCTTGTACCACCAGCCCTCAGTCCAGCCTGCGAAGGTACAGATGGTGCTGGGGATGGCGCAGATGGAGGAAGCGAAGATCACGGGCATAACACCGGACATGGCCACCTTGATGGGCAGGTTGGTGTTCTGGCCGCCGTAGACCTTCCGGCCGACCACCCGCTTGGCGTACTGGATGGGGATGCGCCGCTCGGCATCGTTGATGAAAACGATGAACACGATCAGGGCAGCCACGCCAACCAGGACGAGGATGATCTGCCACCACACCATGGTCAGCAGGGTGTTGACCATAGCGGGGATACCGGAAATAATGTTGGCAAACAGGATCATGGAGATGCCGTTGCCGATGCCGAACTCGGTGATCTGCTCACCCATCCACATCACCGCGGAAGAACCTGCGGTGAAGGCCAGGACGATCACGATAGCCGGCAGAATGCCGGTACCGGTGAGCACGCCGTAGTTGGCGATCATGGTGTAGTATGCACAGCCCAGCACCAGCGCCAGACCAACGGTGGTATAGCGGGTGATACGCTCAATCTTCTTCTTACCTTCCTCGCCCTCTTCCTTGGCCATGCGCTCCAGGGGAGGAATGGCGACGGTGAGCAGCTGGATGATAATAGAGGAGTTAATATAGGGCTGAACACCCAGGGCCAACACGGTGGCGAACTTGAAAGAGGAGCCGCTCATCATGTTGTACAGGCCCAGGATGGTGTTGGACAGAACATTGTCGAACAATTCCACCATTGCTGCGGTATCCACAAAGGGAACAGGGATGACATTGCCGATCCGGTAGATCAGCAGCATCAGAATGGTGAAAATGATCTTCTTACGCAGTTCGGGGATGCCCCAGGCATTGCGCAGTGTCTTGATCACTTAAACCACCTCGGCCTTTCCGCCTGCCTGCTCGATCTTTTCCTTAGCAGACTCAGAGAAAGCCGCAGCCTTAACAGTGATTTTCTTGGTCAGGGTACCGTTGGACAGCACCTTCAGACCATAGGGGCAGTCATGGATGATGCCCTTCTCGATCAGGGCGGCAGCGTCCACCTCAGCGCCATCCTCGAAACGGTTCAGGACCGTCAGGTTGATAGCGGTCAGAGGCTTGGCATAGATGTTGTTGAAGCCGCGCTTGGGAACACGACGAGCCAGAGGCATCTGGCCGCCTTCGAAGCCGGCGCGGACCTTGCCGCCGGAGCGGGCCTTCTGGCCCTTGTGACCACGACCGCCGGTCTTGCCGTTGCCGGAACCGGTACCGCGGCCCTTACGCTTGCCTACCTGGGTAGAACCCTCGACAGGAGAAAGCTTAGAAAGTTCCATGTGGGGTGCCCTCCTTATTCTACTTCGGTGACCTCGAGCAGATAGCCGATCTTGGCGATCTTGCCCCGGGTCTGGGT
>CAYRYT010000164.1:0-2852 GCA_964428625.1 uncultured Oscillospiraceae bacterium
TGGAAGTGGGCCTGGGATATGTGAAGCTGGGCCAGTCCAGCACCACCCTCTCCGGTGGTGAGGCCCAGCGGGTGAAGCTGGCCACGGAATTGGCCCGAAGCGCCACGGGAAAGACCATTTATATCCTGGATGAGCCCACCACGGGCCTCCATGCCGCCGATGTCCACAAGCTCCTGGAGGTGCTTCAGCAGCTGGTGGAGGGCGGCAACACGGTGCTGGTTATCGAGCATAACCTGGATGTGATCAAATCTGCGGACTACCTCCTGGATCTGGGACCCGAGGGCGGCGACGGCGGCGGCTATCTGGTGGCCAGCGGCACACCGGAGGCTGTGGCGGAAGTGGCAGGCAGCTATACCGGCCAGTATCTGAAGCCGTATCTGAACCGGGAATAATCAAAAAGCCTCCCCCGAAAGGGGGAGGCGATGGAACCGGATTTATCAGCCGGGGTCGGATTCGTAGGCAGCGGCACTGAGACAGTCGGCCAGCTCCACAAGACCGTGGTCCCGCTCTCCGGTGTAGTCCACCATCCAGACGGGGGAGCGCAGGGCGGCACCGGTGTGCTGGCGAAGGGCCATGGTCATGGTGACCCGGGTGCCCTGGCCCTCGGGCTGTTCCAGGAGAACCGTGCCGCCATGGATGGCAGCGGCAGTGCGGATGAGCACCATGCCCAACCCAATGCCGAATCGGCCGTCCTCCAGGCCGGGGGAGCGGCGATACCGGCTGAAAACCTGACAGCGGACACCCTCGGCAATGCCGCTGCCGCTGTCCTGGACGGTGAGATACAGGCGCTTGCCCCGGCGGACTGCCCGGAACTGCACCGTTCCACCGGGGGGCGTGAACTTCAGCGCATTGGACAGAAGATTGTAGATGCCCCGTTCCAGCTTCTCCCGATCCACCAGGCAGTACAGGGTTTCCTCCAGATTCTGGAATTCCAGGGAGATATCCGAGGCACCCACCAGCGCCTGGACACCGGAAACGACCTCCTGGAGGAAGGCGGTGAGGTTGCAGGTTTGACAGTGGCCCGTGGTATCCTGGAGATAGCGGGAGGCATCGGACATATTGCCCACCACCCGCAGGAGCTGATACAGTCCCCGGTTGATCCGGTGGAGCTGGTCGGCAATATCCGCCCCCCCGGTGGCTTCCAGCTGGGGGAAGAGCTGATCGGCTACGGTCATAACACTGGCCAGGGGGCCACGGAGCTCCTGGGCGGCCAGGGCCATGGCCTGGAGTTCCACCCGCTCGGTGTCCTCTTCCAGGACGAAAATATCACTGCCATCGATCCGGGTGACACAGGCCCCCAGATCCTTGCCGGCAATGTTCATGGTCAGGTAAAGGCTGCCGCCGGTGAAGGCGGCGTAATCCTCCTGCCCAATGGAGATCCAGTCTTCCACGGGGGCATCCGTATCCAGAAGATACCGCTTGGCCGCATCGTTCCTGGCAAGGATCCGGTACTCCCGCACCGCAAAGGCGGGGCGAACCATCAAATCCAACATCTCGTTCTTTTGGTACAGCAGTTCCATGTTCTTCCTCCTTTGCCCATATCATGCGCAAATATTTCCAAACTATGGCAGACAAAACCCGACAGGTTTTTCTCTGCTTCTATTCTACTGAAAATTACCAGAAATTGCAAGTCCCAATGCTCTGAGAGGTGAAAAATATGTCGATCCATCAAGGCCACCGCCAGCGGCTGAAAGACCGGTTCCGCCAGGAGGGCCTGGACCATTTTGATGAGCGCCATGTGCTGGAGCTTTTGCTTTTCTACGCCATTCCCCAGCGGGATACCGCGCCCATTGCCCAGGCCCTGCTGGACCGGTTCGGCTCTCTGGCCCAGGTGCTGGATGCCAATGCCGAGGAACTGGAGAAGGTCCCGGGGGTCAGCGGCAACAGTTCCACCCTGCTGACCCTGATCACCGCCCTGGGGCGGTACTATCTGGTCAGCCGTACCCAGAACTGCGACATTCTGGACACCACGGATAAATGCGGTGCCTATCTGCTCCACCGCTTCTATGGCCGGCGGAACGAGACGGTGTTCCTCCTGTGCCTGGATGCCAAGTGTAAAGTTCTGTGCTGCCGGGAGGTGGGGGAGGGGAGCGTCAACTCCGCCAGCATTCCCATCCGCCGGGTGGTGGAGATCGCCCTGGGTGTGAATGCCACCACTGTGGTACTGGCCCACAACCACCCCAGCGGCCTGGCGGTGCCCTCCATGGACGATGTTCAGACCACCCGACGGATCGCCTGCGCCCTGGATGCGGTGGAGATCACCCTGGCAGATCATATTGTGGTGGCGGATGATGATTTTGTTTCCCTGGCGCAGTCGGGGTTCTACCGCCCGGAGGAGTCCCGGGTGCTGATTTGAGGAGGGTGTTTATGGATCGTTTTCAGTTGGTTTCCCCCTATCGTCCCTCCGGCGATCAACCGGAGGCCATTGCGGGGCTTGTCAATGGGGTGAACTGGGGCCTGCGGGAGCAGACCCTTCTGGGTGTGACCGGTTCCGGCAAGACCTATACCATGGCTTCCGTCATTGAGAAGCTGAACCGCCCAACCCTGGTTCTGGCCCATAATAAGACTTTGGCCGCCCAGCTGTGCTCGGAGTTCCGGGAGTTTTTTCCCAATAATGCGGTGGAGTATTTCATTTCCTACTACGATTACTACCAGCCTGAGGCCTACATCGCCCACACCGATACTTATATCGAGAAGGATGCCTCGGTAAACGAGGAAATCGACCGTCTGCGCCATTCGGCCACATCCGCTCTCTTTGAGCGGCGGGATGTGATCGTGGTGTCCTCGGTCAGCTGTTTGTACGGTCTGGGTGACCCCATCGATTATAAGAGCATGGTGGTATCCCTCCGGGT
>CAYRYT010000165.1:0-2842 GCA_964428625.1 uncultured Oscillospiraceae bacterium
CTGCCCCTGTGGATGATGCCCACCCAGGTCAAGGTCATGCCCATCACCGACCGGGCCCATGACTATGCCAAGGAGCTGACCGCCAAGCTCAACGCCATGAATATCCACGCCGAGGGCGACTACCGCTCCGAGAAGCTGGGCTACAAGATCCGGGAGGCCCAGATGCAGAAGATCCCCTATATGCTGGTCGTGGGCGACCGGGATATGGAGAACGGCACCGTCTCCGTCCGTACCCGCGGCGGCGAGGATCTGGGTGCCATGACCCCCGACGAATTCATCAGCAAGTGCCTGATGCAGATCGCCACCAAGGATCGTTCCTTCTGATAAACCATCGCAGCCGCCTCTGCCCGAGGCGGCTGCTTGTTTCCCTTTCCGACTTTTTCTTGTAATTCCCCCGGGGGTATGGTATGATAGGAAAAAGGAGGTCTGCTTATGATGAAGAAGCATATACTGCCCTGGATCCTGCTCGGGGTGCTGGTGCTGCTGGCCGTCGTTGTTTACAACGGAATTCCCGGCTATTCCTTCACCGCCCTGTGCCTGCTGGGCTGTGCCGGCGTTGTGACCAGCTACCGGCTGCTCGCCATTCTCGGCCGCCGGAAGGCCCGGCTCAGCCGAATTCTCACCCGGATCCTCACAGGCTGCCTGATTCTGGGAATCCTGGCCGCCGCGGTCACCGGTGCCTTCGTGGTCAGCGGTTCCTTCGGAATGCCGGACCGGGATTGTCCCTACATCATCGTCCTGGGTGCCGGGGTCAACGGCAGTGTCCCGAGTCTGTCCCTCCGGGAGCGGATCAACGGTGCCTACGCCTACCTCACCGCCCATCCGGATACCATTTGTGTCGTCTCCGGCGGTCAGGGCTCCAATGAGGACATCTCCGAGGCGGAATGTATGCGCCGGGAACTGACCAAAATGGGCATTGCCCAGGAGCGGATCTGGATGGAGGATCAATCCACCTCCACCCGGGAAAATCTCCGCTTCTCCCTGGATCTCATCCAGGCACGCACCGGCACCCGGCCTGCGGAAATCGGCCTGGTGTCCAGTGAGTATCATTTGTTCCGTGCCGGGCTTCTGGCCCGGGATCAGGGGGCGCTGGCCACCGGTATCCCTGCCCAGACCACCTGGCTGTCCCTGCGGCTAAACTATTTCCTCCGGGAGATCGTGGCCGTGTGGGCCTATCTTATCTTTGGAGGCTGATTGTATGTTGGATCGTATTTACGCCGATTACGCCTGGGAGCGCACCGCCGCGCTGCTGGCCATTGACTCTCCCTCGGGTTACACTGCCCAGGCGGCCCGGTGGGTGAAGGAATCCTTTGCGGCGCTGGGCTTTCCCGCCCAAATCACCACCAAGGGTGGTGTTCTTGTGGATCTGGGTGGCCGGGATTCCCAGGACGGCCTGCTCCTGGAGGCCCACGCCGATACCCTGGGTGCTATGGTTGCCCAGATCAAGGGCAACGGCCGGCTGAAGCTCACCGCCCTGGGCGGTATGCGGCCGGAAAACGCAGAGGCGGAGAATGTCCGGGTCTACACCCGCCAGGGCCGGGTGATTTCCGGAACCTGCCAGCTGTGCAACGCCTCCGTCCATGTCAACGGAAGCTACAGCGACACCAAGCGCACCTGGGACACGGTGGAAATTGTCCTGGACGAGGATGTTTCCACCGGGGAGGACACCCGGAACCTGGGCATCCAGGTGGGGGACATTGTCTGCTTCGAGCCCCGGGCCCTGCGGACGGAAAGCGGCTATCTGAAAAGTCGGTTCCTGGATGATAAGCTCAGTGTGGGCATTCTTCTGGCCTTTGCCAAGTACCTGGCGGATCATCAGGTCACCCCGGCCCGGCGCACCTGGATCCATGTGACCGTGTACGAGGAGGTGGGCCACGGCGGCAGTGCCTCCGTTCCCGCCGGTGTCACGGAGGCAATTTCCGTGGATATGGGCTGTGTGGGCGACGGGCTGAGCTGCACCGAGCGCCAGGTCTCCATCTGTGCCAAGGATTCCGGCGGTCCTTACAGCTACGAAGTGGTGGGCAAGCTCATTGCCGCCGCCCAGAAAACCCAGGCGGATTACGCCGTGGATGTCTACCCCTATTACGGCTCCGATGTAGAAGCCACCCTCCGGGGCGGTGCGGATCTGCGCCATGGCCTCATCGGTTCCGGTGTCTATGCCAGCCATGGCTATGAGCGCAGCCATATCGACGGTGTTTACAACACGATCAAGGTCCTTTGCGGCTATCTGGAGGTGTAACAATGGCCTGGAATCGGGAAAAAGAACGCAAGGCAAGTAAAAAGCTGTCCATCGCAGGGTGTATTTACGGTCTGATCTTCTCTATCGCCTGGTGTGTCCTGGCGGCGGCTATGGGCGGTTGGTTCATGCTGATTTTTGGCATTCCCTTTGCGTGCCTGATGGGTTACCGGCTGGCGCTGTGCCTGCGGCTGACCAAACAGGACCGGGAGCAAACCGAGCATCCCTCCGTCACCTACGCCACCGGAGACCCTTGGGATACGCCCACCACCGGCCCGGTCACCTACCGTGCCCCCGCCGCCGGCGGCAACTACTGTCCCTACTGCGGCAGCGAGATCCAGTCCCAATTCACCTATTGCCCCAAATGCGGGCGGAAGCTTTCCTGACAGCAGCGAATTTCCCCGGAAGCCCCCGGGGAAATTTTTTCTTGCAATTGTCGCTCCAATGGTGTATAATAAGCCCGTTACCTGCCGGTGTGATGGAATGGTAGACGTAGTGGACTCAAAATCCACCGCTGGCGACAGCGTACCGGTTCGAGTCCGGTCACCGGCACCATAACAGAACCGACAGTTGATACAATTATCGACTGTCGGTTCGTTATTTTTA
>CAYRYT010000166.1:0-2838 GCA_964428625.1 uncultured Oscillospiraceae bacterium
TGTCGGGTATTCCACCAAGACAGTTACGACTGCAAACTATCAAGAGATGGTTGGCGCGTCGTTC
The DNA here is from genome assembly GCA_964428625.1 of uncultured Oscillospiraceae bacterium. Taxonomy (GTDB): domain Bacteria; phylum Bacillota; class Clostridia; order Oscillospirales; family Oscillospiraceae; genus Faecousia. Next base: position 65 of record CAYRYT010000166.1, read on the forward strand.
AACTCTGTCGGTGCTGAAGCGCTCGACATCCAGGACATCACATTAGCTGGTGATTCAGCGGACGGAACAGCATGGATAAAGTGGTGGGACCCGGAGACCAAGACTTATTCTGATAAGGTCGTCTACGCTAACCCGTTGTGCGATCCTGTAACTGATAACGACCTTGACTATGGTGGTTGGGGCGATGCAGTCAACTGGTATCCTGTAACAAAAACGTTTGCGCCTGGCGAGGGCTTTTGGTTTTCTCCGGCTAAAAACGGAGTCGGCATTACGACTGCAGGTGCCGTCGAAAAAACTGCCAATCAGTATGTCGGACGCACCGTTACCACCGCTAACCAGCAGATTATGGTGATGAATGCGTTTCCTACCACACTCAACATTCAAAACATAGTCCTTGATGGCGACTCTGCAGACGGAACAGCGTGGATTAAGTGGTGGGATTCTACTACAAAGAAGTACTCTGACAAGGTTGTATATGCAAATCCGCTCTGCGATCCTGTCACGGATGACGACCTTGATTATGGCGGCTGGGGTGATGCAGTCAACTGGTATCCGACGGAGAAATCTTTTGAAGTTGGAGAGGGTTTTTGGTTTTCACCCGCAAAGAATGGCGTAACCATTTGCTTCCCCAACCCATTCTACAAGGCTCCGGTCGCACCATAACGATTTCATGTGCATGGCGCGGTGTCATGTGCTGAATAAAATAAAGGAAAAACAAACAATGAAGAAACTAATGATAGCTTTTGCGGCAGTCGCTGTTGCGGCTGTTACGCAGGCGGCATCCGTTGATTGGTCCGTAGCCAACAACTCATGGACACTTGACAGTGGTGCGAAAGCGGCAACGGGATACACAGTGTATCTCATCAATGGTGCAACATCGCTCGAAACCATTGCTGCGGCCATCAACAGCACGACAGGTGCCTTTGATGCTGATCAGACTTGGGTGTTTGGCAGTTCTGTCACCGCCAACGCCAAAGGATCGGTTGCGCCAAACACGGTTACAACTGACAAGCTAACACGTGGGTCGTCTTACGATTTCTCTGTGCTAATCATCGATGCAACTGCTGCAGGCGGTCCGAAGTACATGGTTTCGGCTACTTCTACTCAGACTGCATATTTGTCTGGAACTGACGAGGCAATGGGTGTCGCGTTCGGTGTTGACCGTCTCGGCGCGAACGCCCTCACCTACAATGCGACGACCGCGGCCAACGGCTGGGCGGCAGTCCCGGAGCCGACCTCTGGTCTCTTGCTCCTCCTCGGCATGGCAGGTCTCGCGCTCAAGCGCAAACGCGTGTAAGAGGCTCACAGCCGCGCTTAAGCGCAACGAAGAAAGCCGCCCTCGTAAATGAGGACGGCTTCTTTGTCTTTGCGACAGGACGCGTTTTAGGCGCGGCGACGGCGAAGTGCCAGGCCAGCCATGCCCAACAGCATCAGCAAGCCGCTCGTAGGCTCCGGGACGGCAGCCCAGCCATTCGCGGCAGTTGCGCTGGCAGTGAGGGCGTTCGCTCCGAGACGGTCAGAACCGAAAGATATGCTCATGGCTTCGTCGGTGCCGGACAGATACGCCGTCTGAGTGTAGGTATCAGAAACCATATATTTTGGGCTTCCAGCAACGGTTGTGTCAATCATGAGCAGAGCGAAGTCATAATCCGTTCCGCGCGTCAGCTTATCTGTAGTGGTGGTCAAAGCGGATACTTTGCCAGCACTTCCAGAGGTGACGGCAGAGCCAAACACCCAGGTCTGGTCAGCATTGAACGCACCAGTAGTGGCGTTGATGGATGCGGCAATCGTGTCAAGTGCCGTTGCACCATTGATGAGATATACCGCGTATCCTTCAGCAGGCTTGGTGCCGTTGTTGAGCGTCCATCCATTCTTGGCCACCGACCAGTCAACAGACGCTGCCTGCGTTACAATCGCAACAGCGACCGCCGCAATTGCTATCATTAGTTTCTTCATTTTTTGTTTTCCTTTTTAATCCTCCAAAGCCCAGGAGGTCGTAGGAGGATGTTGTTTTTTATTCAGCACGTGACACCAAGCCACGCACATGAAATCGTTATGGGGCAACCGGTGCCACGTAGAACGGGTTGGGGAAGCAAATGGTCACATTGTTCTTTGCAGGTGAGAACCAGAAGCCATCGCCAACAGCAAAGCTCTTGGTGATCGGATAGTAGTCTTCATCGCCCCATCCGCCGTAATCGAGATCATCATCCGTGACAGGATCGCACAGCGGGTTTGCATAGACAACCTTGTCAGAGTACTTCTTCGTTGTTGAATCCCACCACTTAATCCAAGCTGTGCCGTTAGCATTGTCATTATCAAGGACGATGCTCTGAATGTCGAGCGCAGTTGGAAATGCATTGATGACCATTATCTGTTGACCAGCTGTAGCAACTGTACGACCGACATACTGGTTATTAGTCTTTTCAATTGCACCTGCCGTCGTGATGCCCACGCCATTCTTGGCAGGCGAGAACCAAAAACCTTCGCCAGGAGCGAACGTCTTTGATATCGGATAGTAGTCCTCGTCACCCCAGCCGCCGTAGTCAAGGTCATCATCTGTGATAGGGTCGCAGAGAGGATTCACGTAAACGGCCTTTTCCGAATAGGTCTTAGTTACAGGATCCCACCACTTAATCCACGCAGTACCATTAGCATTGTCGCCAACTAGAGTGATATCCTGAATGTTGAGCGCCTCCGCACCGACGGAGTTGAACGAAGCACCAACCATCTCCTGATAGCCAGCTGTTGTTACCGTCTTGGTGGAATACCCGACA
>CAYRYT010000167.1:0-2817 GCA_964428625.1 uncultured Oscillospiraceae bacterium
CCTCCATAGCCTTCAGGTAGTGCACCAGGCAGTTGTCTTTGAGGCTCAGGGGGTATTTGTTTTCCCACCGGCCATAGCCGTAGCTCTGGCGGCAGGGCTGGGCGCAGCGCCCCCGGTTGCCGGAGCGGCCGCCGATGGCGGCGGAGAGGTAGCACTGGCCGGAGTAGCTCATGCACAGGGCACCGTGGGCAAATACTTCGATCTCAATCGGGGAATTGGCGCAGATATAGCGAATTTCCTCCCGGCTCAGCTCCCGGCTCAGCACCACCCGGCTCAAACCCCAGGCGGCGCAGAGCTGGACACCGGGGAGATTGTGGATGGTCATTTGGGTGGAGCCGTGGAGGGGAATCTGGGGTGCGATCTGGCGGCAGAGCTGGATCACCCCAAGATCCTGGACAATGAAGGCATCCACACCGGCGGTGGCCGCCTGACGGATCAGGTCGCACACCCCGGGAGTCTCCTTGTCGGAAACCAAGGTGTTCAGGGTCAGATGGACAGCCACACCCCGGATATGGCAGTATTTCACCGCCTCGGCCAGGGTCTGGGGGGTAAAGTTCTTGGCGCCCTGACGGGCGTTGAAAATGCCGCAGCCCAGGTAGACGGCATTGGCACCGTTCTGGACGGCGGAACGCAGGGCCTCCATGGACCCGGCGGGAGCCAGCAATTCGATCATAGGACTTCTCTCCATTATGGTATACTCAAGTCCATTATAGCACAAAAGCCCCTCCCCTTCTACCCCTGGCGGGAAAAAATTAAAAAATTCATATTTTCCACGGGAAAAAAGCCTGCCTCCGAGGCATCTCGGAGGCAGGCGGGAAAGGGTGGGATTATTCCGTTTCACTTACAGGGGACAGCTCCATAAAAGTACCATCGCTGTCTTCCAGCATCAGAAGTCCGTTCTCCAGGTAATAGGCGGAGGGGGCCAGTTCCTGCTCCCAGTTCAGGCCCATGTACAGGCTGCCGTCCTCCAAATAGTAGACCATGGACATATCAATCATGCCCAGGATCTGCTCCAGGGAGGTACTGTCCAGCCCTGCGTAGCTGGCGGCATAGGCGGGGATATCCATGCCGTAGGCATCCAGGAAGGCGGCATCGGCATCGGTTTTGTTGAAGCCCTCCTTGGCCATTTCGGCGTAGAGGGTATCCTCCGTGAAGGAGACCAGGGCCTGGATGAGTTCATCGGTGTTTTCAATCTGGAAGCGGATGGACATGGTGCCATCGTGATGGAAGTCGAAATAGTACAGGTAGATCAGGCTGTCCATATATTCGCCCAGCCCTTCCTCCAGGGTATCGGCGGGGATCTCCGCGGTGGTCACCCAGGAGCCGAATACCTCCCGGCAGGCGGCGGTGGTGAAGCGGCTGTCGGTGATGATCCGCTCCCCTTCCGTTTTGCCGCACCGGGCGCAGGTCTGGGGCTCCTCCGTGGTGGCATCCAGCCAGTCGTGACCCAGAGGCTCTCCCTCGGTGCCGGCGCACCGGGAGCAGATCCTGGGAGCGGTGCAGGTGGCGTCTTTCCACTGGTGGCTCAGGGGCTCACCGGCGGTTTCATGGCAGCGCTTGCAGGTTTTGGCGGTATCGCAGGTAGCATCCGCCCATTCATGACCCAGAGCTTCCCCCTCGGTGTTTCCGCAGAGGGAACAGGTTTTCGGAGCTTCACAGCTTGCATCCTGCCACTGGTGCTCACAGCCGCAGCTTGCCAGGGTAATCAGGCACAGAATCAACAGCAGCAACGGGAATATGCGTTTCATAACTCGATCCTCTCTTTTTCATGATTCCCTGGGTCATCCCGGTCCGTGACCGGTTAACAGATTACTTTCAGTATAGCACAATCTCCCATAGAGTCAAGATGCCGGAGAGAATTCTTTGGAGAAATTCGACAAAATGCCCCGGAATACCCAGCCGCCCCTGGGCATAGGCTGTGGAGAAAGGGGATGATGAAATGGGCAAGCACGCGGGACTGGCCCTGGCCGGCCTGGCAGCATTGATCCTGCTGGTGGGAGTGGTCTGGCTGGGCCGGGGGGTGGAGACGGGAGCCTGGGGCCTGAGTTTCTCCCAGCCGGGGGAAAGCCCCCGGGGAAGCGCTACGGTTCAGGAGCTGGCGGCCTATGACGGGGCCTATCTGGGAGACCCATCGGAGAAGGTGATCTACCTGACCTTCGATGCCGGCTACGAAAACGGCGCCACGGCGAAGATCCTGGATACCCTCAAGGCCCATAAGGCTCCGGCGGCCTTCTTCCTGGTGGGCAATTATATCCGGCGAAATGGGGATCTGGTCCGGCGGATGGTGGCCGAGGGGCATACCGTGGGGAACCATACCATGCACCATTACGATATGCGCAAGCTCTCCCGGGAGGAGGACTTCGCCAGGGAGCTGACGGAATTGGAGGATGCCTTCCGGGAGGTCACCGGCGGTGAGCTGGCCCGGTATTACCGCCCGCCCCAGGGGGTCTACAGCGAGGAAAATCTGAAAATGGCCCAGAAAATGGGGTACCGAACGGTATTTTGGAGCCTGGCCTATGTGGATTGGAACAACGATGCCCAGCCCACCCGGGAGCAGGCCTTCGCCAAGCTCCTGCCCCGGATCCATAACGGGGCGGTGGTGCTCCTCCACAGTACCTCCGCCACCAATGGGGAGATTCTGGACGAATTGCTGACCAAATGGGAGGAAATGGGCTATCGCTTCGGTACCTTGGAGGAGCTGTTCGGGTAGGTTGCACCGGCCAATGCTTCCCCTCGGTAGGGGGTAGAGAGGTCACACCGGTCAAAGCCTCCCCCTGGTAGGGGGAGGTGGCACGGCGAACGCCGTGCCGGAGGGGG
>CAYRYT010000168.1:0-2812 GCA_964428625.1 uncultured Oscillospiraceae bacterium
CTCGACATATCGAGCATAACCCCAAAGTTTTTCATTTTAACCTCTTGTTGTTTATTTATTGATTATCTTAAAGACTATAAGGCAAAATTCCATCGTAGATGTATTGCCATCGAATATAGCATAACTCAAACGTAATGCGTTGTCAATCAATCGCAATGATAATTTAAAAAAATCATCTCAATATAGAGTTTGCAAAAAATTCTCCGAGTTAATACTTGCATTCGTTGCTATTACAAAATATCATTTTTTAACAAATAAATGATAAATTCATACTTGTTTCATTGACAAAACTTTCTTTATTCATTATTATTATCATATGCTTAATACATTATGAAACTTTTTTTCAACAAATTGGAGGATAAAATGATCAATCGCAAGGACTTACGAGTAAGAGACCCTTTTATAGTGGTAGACAACGGAATCTACTACTTATATGTCACCACCGGAGCTACAACTCTTTCCTATTATTTTAGTACAAACTTGGACGATTGGGAATTTGGCGGTACGGCTTTTGAGATTCCACGTGACTCTTGGGCAACTCAAGATGTATGGGCAGCCGAGGTACATCGATATAATGAAAAATTCTATATGTTCGTATCTCTCCTCGGTAAAAACGGGCTTCGAGCCACTCAAATTGCAAAAGCAGATACTCCACGAGGACCTTTCATTCCTATCGTAAACCATGGCATTACACCTGTTGGCCAAAGTTGCATAGATGGAACTTTTTACGTTTCGGATGGTACGCCTTATATAATATACTCTCATGATTGGCCAGATAACTATGTAGAAAGTTCAGCAGCTTACATCGGCGAAATCTATGCCGCTCAACTTAGTCAAGATTTAAAATCCATTATTGGCAAACCATGGCGATTGTTTGCCTCAGACGAATCACCGATATCGAAAGCGACTCCGCACTCGCTAGAATGGTTAGGAAAAAAGACCAAAAGATACGGCTCGGATGCGCCGTTTATACAAAAATTATCCGATGGCCGTTTATTGCTTACCTGGTCTCCATACTTAAACGGCAACTATGTCGTGCTCTCTGCAATTTCCGAAAACGGAGACATTCACGGCAAATGGGCACATGGTAACACGCCGATTTTTGATAAAAATGGTGGCCATGCAATGTTTTTCCATGATTTACAAGGAAGATTATGCATGTGCATACATTCACCCGAATTACCAATGCAAGAACGCGCAACCATATTTGAAATGCAAGAAAACGAAATCGGCTTAAAAATAATTAAAGAATTATAAGATCGACTTATCTCTAATTTTACCACAGGCCCATTAAATATCTATCAAATAACATATTGATAGAAGGAATTCTTGTGTGAACCCCGACAGAGCTTTCAACGAGAGAAAGACCTTGGATATGAAATTCATTTATACTATGTCGACATAGTTTCATTCAAAATTGTAAAAGAACAGGTCTACAGTCGTATCCAACGACACAACCGAACGGCATTTTGCCTTGTAGAAAGGCCATTTTCTTACCGTTGTGCCGCTTTGTGGCAGCGTAATTATTTTCGATAACGTCAAAACCATATAAATAACGCCTATGTCCTAAACGGCGACATAGTATAATTCTACGCATTATACGACAATCCCCGATTGTTGCCAATCGAGGCTTGTCTTTTTATCATCAGAAATTTATGTGTCCTTCTTGCCGTAGATTTTTTCAACGACCTCTTGCACTTGCACCGCACGTTCCGCGTAAAAATAGTCGGGTTTATCGCTTTGCACAATCCGCGAGAACGTTTCAATCTGTTTTTCATAGAGATCTGCACCGCCGCCCGTATACAACGTCGGTTCGCTCGTCGTACGGCTTTGCAACGCAGAATAATCACCTTGTGGCGCGTATAAGTATGACATACAGCATGTTTCCTCTTGTCCGAGCGTACCTTTGCAAACGATAAAACCTGTCGAACCGTATAATTCCAACTTGCTTTCCGACGCCGCGTCAGGAATATTAAAATTCACGTCTATATGACCGAGAACGCCGCCTTTCGTCTTAAACGCGATTACGCCTCCGTCCTCCACCTCGTAGGAAAATGTGCGCGTAGAATACAAGCTTTTAACAACATCGATCTCATCATCGAGCAAATATTCAACCAATTCAATACAATGCACGCCCAAATCCATAATCGCACCACCGCCGCTCAACGACTTCTTTTGCCGCCAAGCACCCGCAATATCAGGATACCAGCAGGAAAACTGTATGCGAACGTCGTTCACCTGCCCTATTTCGCCGGCTACGTTTTTTGATTTCGCCAATTCGTGCAAGTTATGATGCTTCATCATATACCCGACCGTAATATGCCTCCCCGCAGTTCGAAAAGCGGAAACGAGTTTTCTTCCCTCTTCGGCGAACACCGTAATCGGCTTCCTCAAAAAAAACGTGCTTATCGAACCGAAGGGCAGTCATTGCTTGTTCGTAGTGACAAGCCACGGGAGTGCCGATATACACGGCATCGCAATCACACAATTTTAACATTGCTTCTTCAGCTGAAAAATAGGCAACGCCGTATTTCTTTCCAATACTCTCCGCGGTGCTCGGCACGCGATCCATTACGCCGACCAACTCATTTTTTCCACTTTTCAAAATCGCTGGAATCGTACGCCTGTCTGCAATTCCGCCCGCGCCGATAATACACCACTTAATCTTCATTTAAAACACATCCGTTTTCATTTTATCGCGAATCTCCAGACTTTCGAAGCCAACTTTATTCAGGTTTCTTATCGAAATCCAATGTTAAGTCGTAATCGCCAAGCTTGTTCACCTTAAAGCCGTTCTTCTTGTATTCTTCGT
>CAYRYT010000169.1:0-2797 GCA_964428625.1 uncultured Oscillospiraceae bacterium
CATATGTTTTGTCCTTTTCTTAATGATTTTTTATTTTTAATATTTTAGTAATATTTTCTTTATTCAGATGTATTTTCACCACTTACAGGAATGGTTTTCAAATACACGTTCACAAATTCTACTGCGCCAACATACTTAACATAGACTTCGATATTCATCTCGCCTCGTTTCTCTTGCGCCTCAGAATTGTTGCTTCTATCACAGATTATTCTGTAATCCTCAAGTGCAAATACTTGTCCGTTCACACATCTGTTATTTATAAAGTTAGAGATCTGCGATTTCGTAGTATCACGAGTAAAGAAATTATTTGGTAAACCAATCTTGGTATAACAAATCCTTTCACAACCGTGCGCTATCGTATTTGCTATTCTCACATTTTGCTCATACAAATACGAAGATTTAACTCTTTGCGTAGTGTAATGAGAGTTAACATGATAAGCGTATAATCCATTACCGCCCTTGATAGTGCACACCCTGTATTTATCCAACAAGTTGTTTCTATCAGTAACGTCAATTACAATCTTATGGTTGCCGTTTATCGTAGCATAGTTAGTTCCAAATTGAGGACAGAATTCTGTATTACCACCGTTAAAGTTATTGATATAATTCGTTAACGCTAACGCAGAACCGTTGATGTAAGTTCCAAAGTTACCAACATCACCACTCAAAGTTTTAGCCCAAAGTATTCGGCTACTTGAAGAGTTAAGGTTGAGGTTCTCTAAATATTGAGTAACCTGTCTTATTCCCGTCTTATCGCCGTTATACTCTGTAGGTAAAGATACGATATTGAACGCTTTAAGTTTCCTAGCCATACTATCTAATGCTCTTGTGATATTAGGGTTAGCATAGCCCGTATCCCATAAGAAGTCTAATTGTATATCTTCTATCTCTTCTAATGAATTAATTGCAGTTAAGTAATCTGATACTGTAGGTTCTCTTGGCGTAATTTCATTACCCCATTTGAATGTATCAAGTCTCTCAAGCATCTTCGTGCCTTCAAGCATCTTGATGTGTATGTATTGGTCTTGAACGCTGTCATAATACAAAGAGCGTCCGAAACCGTCAACTACAGTAGGGTCGAAAGATATATCATAAGTGTTGCTATCGCCCTTATAACCAAGAGTTAAGTTCCACACTTGAGCATCGTCATCTCTTTCAACAGGTGAGTAAGCAAAGAAGAATTTACCAACTCTATCGCTATCTTTAACTGCGAACTTTTGTATTGCTGCAAATCTTGCAGATGTAGCTTGTCTTATAGTCTTCTTGTTGAAGTCTAATCCGAATGCTTCAACGTCCACATCAGATAAGAAAGAGAGACTATTTTGATATACGCCAAAGTCCGTATGATATAATGCCATCTTCTCTTGTAATTTATCCATGAATACTTCAAAGGTTATAGCCTCTTTAGAGAGCAATTCCTTTTTAGCTTGGATTTTAGGTTTCTGTCCAACATAGTAAGCAACATCGCCAATCTTCAAATAGAAGTCTTTTGACGTTTGGTTATTTTGTATATACGCATCACTTACAAATTCGTATTGGTAAGTGATTTCGTTTATGTCCTCTTTAACAACCAATGATTTAATGTCGTTGCCCTTACCTGTTCCTTTGTTTATCTTTTCTTTCTTCAAGAAGTATATTTCAAAAGTTCCACTTGAGCTGTAAGCAAAGTTTTCTAATCCAAGGTCGTCTAATTCTTCATCTTCATCAGCATCCAATCTTTCGATAATCTGGTCTAATATTTTTAACGGTGATGCTTTAGAGTCAAACAACTGTATTTCAGTAGTGTTAGCACCAGGTGTTTCAGTAGGTTCGCCTATTATAAAGTTAACTTCAACGTCTACACCGTTAGCTTGGTCTGCAGATAACTCTTCTTGATACACTTTTTTTATTGAAGTAGCAGTAGCCGTAGCTTTCTCTAATTCTAATGATAGTATACCTTCGTTATCTAATTCGATATTGTCTATTACATATCTATTTAAAGTATTTCCAGCTGAGAAGTCTATGTCTACAGTTTTCAAAACGTTTCTATCAAGTTTCAATGTAGCCTGTCGCACTTTGTTAGTAGGTGCTTCAGTCTTCTCAACTTTAACAGTAGCCATTGATGCGTTAGTTATTTCAATACTCAATACGCCGTCTTCTGTTATATTCAAAGTATTTACACTGTGATTATTTTTAGTAGCCGTAATATTTTCAGTATGTATTTGAGTTTCATTAAACTTAATAGTTAAAGCAGCAGTAGCTCCAGCGTCAACAGTAACAGTTCCAATCGTCAATTTGAAAGTTTGTCCTGTTTTGAAATCTAATATGTTAGCTGTTGCTATTTTACCAGTTCCATTTATTTGGGCGTCTATGTTAGTTTTCCAATCCCAAGTATTAGTAAAGTTAGCTTGTATCTTGTAAGTAGTAAATGGTTCAGGTTTAATAACATTGTTACTAGAAATCGTAACATTTCCATTGTCAGCTTTCGGAGTGCTTGCTACAGTAGTTTCAACAGGAGCAGGTTTTTGCATTGGCTCTCTTTTGAATTTACATTTTATCGTAGCATCTTTAACTTCGTCGTCGTTATCAAATATACCAAGCGTTTTGTTGTTATCGAATAGTCTTATTTTATTCTTACAACCTTCGCTTATTTCAAAAATTCCTTCAACGTTTTTATATTTCAAGCGTAATCCACCGTCGCCTCTTATTTCAGGCATTGGGTTATATACAGTAGCCTCGTCTTGAACTCTTGCCATTGATCTGATTAAGAATAAACCAGAGTCGAATGCATTAAAGTCTTTAGAGTTATATATTGCTA
>CAYRYT010000170.1:0-2787 GCA_964428625.1 uncultured Oscillospiraceae bacterium
TCCCGGTAGTATTCCACGGGAATATTGATATCTGTAAAGACCTGCTTATCCGGCCGCCAGCGGAAGCAGGAGCCGGTTTTTTTCCGGTCCGTGGGTTCCTTTTTCAAGCCGCCCTTGTTCCGGCCCTTTTCAAAGTGCAGGTCATACCGGAAGCCATCCCGGCGGATGGTCGCGTCAAAATACTCCGAAGCGTACTGGGTTGCGCAGGAGCCAAGGCCATTGAGACCCAGGGAATACTCGTAGTTCTCCCCATTTTCCCCATACTTGCCGCCGGCGTACATCTCGCAGAACACCAGCTCCCAGTTGTAACGCTTTTCCTTCTCATTATAATCCACCGGGCAGCCCCGGCCGAAATCCTCCACCTCCACGCTCAGGTCCTCGTAGCGGGTGACGATAATGGTATCGCCGTGACCTTCCCGGGCCTCATCAATGGCGTTGGAGAGAATTTCAAATACTGCGTGCTTGCAGCCTTCCAGATCGTCGGAACCGAAAATGACGGCGGGACGCTTGCGCACCCGCTCCTCCCCTTTCAGCATGGAGATGCTGGAATTACCATATTGTTCTTGTTGCTTTTTCGTTGCCATAGTTTCGTACCTGCCATCGTGTCTTTGTTTCCATACTTAATCTATTCTATTATATCCAATTATCCCCGCCTTGTCAAACCGACTTTTCCCCGGCCCTCCGGGCAAAAAATGGCACGGCCTGCCGGGCAGACCGTGCCTGTTGATTAGGTTGGCATCTTTCCGCCGGTGGCCGGGGGGGATCAAAGCCTGTGAAAAATCGGCTCCCGGTCCTGGAATGTACACACATAGTCGAAGATATCCTTCAGGATCCGGCAGGCCTCGCCGGTATACTGGCCCACCCGGCGGGCATCGTGGGCATCGGAGCCGATGGTCACAATTTCGCCTCCCAGCTCCCGGAATCGGCGGAAGAAATCCGCCGTGGGCAGAAAGCCCCCGCACTTGTCCACACCGCTGGTGTTCATTTCCAATCCCTTCCCATGGCGCACCAGCTGGCGCAGGATCTCATCCACGATCCGGCTGTGTTCCCGGTAGTCGATGAGCTGGTGGCTGGGGTTGCCCCGGGCCTTGCTGATGAAGGTCAGATGGGCCAGTACATCATAGTCGGTATGGGCCTCCACGCAGGCCAGGGTCTGCTCCAGGAAATCCCGGTAAGCATCCTCCACTTCCCTGCCCTGCCAGTAGGGCTCCAAATACACATCCATACCATCCACAAAGTGGACACTTCCCAGAACAAAATCAAAAGGTCCCCGGGAAAGCTCCCGGCGCAGCTGAGCCTGGTTGTCCGGGGTCAGGCCGAACTCCATGCCCCGGCGGATCTTCAGCCCGGGGGCGGTCAGATCGTCGTAAGTCTCATGGTAGCGCCGGGTGTCAAAGACCATGATCTGCTCCGTCACCGCCGGATCATAATCCACATGATCCGTAAAGCAGATCTCCCGCAGGCCGCGGGCCAAAGCCGCCTGAACCATATTCCCGGCAGGCTCCCGGCTGTCAAAGGACACGCTGGAATGCATATGAAAGTCAAACATACCGGTCCTCCCAAAATTGGCGGAAGGCCGTGGGCAGCGCCGCCTGGTCCCGGATTTCCTCCGGGGTCATCCAGACAAATTCCCCGCCTTTTTCCGCAACTTCGATATAAAATCCCCGGATATCCCACTGGATATGGGTAAAAATATGGTTTTTTTCTACCTGCCGCCGGATCTCCCGGGGACGAAGGCCCAATGCCTCCACCGCCTCCAGGCAGGCATCCACCTCCAGCTTCCCCGGCACATTGGGGAACTGCCAAAGGCCGGCCAAAAGGCCCTGATCGGGCCGTTTCTCCAGGGCGTAGTGCCCCTCCCATTCCAGAAGGAAGATGGTCTTCTCCTCCCGGCGCTTCTCCCGCTTGGGTAGCTTCACCGGCAGCGCCTCCGCCACACCCCGGAGCCGTCCCAGGCAGAATGCCCGGCAGGGGCAGATATCACACTGAGGCCGCCGGTTGGGGCCGCACACCGTCGCCCCCAGCTCCATTAGTGCCTGGGCAAACTCCCCCGCCTGGGCCGGGTACACCCCTGCCAGCTCCTGCCGAACCTGGTTTTTCCGGGCGGCGCTGTCAATGGGCTCTGCGTTGGCGGTGATCCGGGCCACCACCCGCAGCACATTCCCGTCCACCGCAGGGGTGGGTGCATCAAAGCAAATGGAGGAAATGGCACCGGCGGTATAATCCCCGATCCCCGGCAGGCTTCGGATGGCATCATATTCCCGGGGAAATCCCCCGCCATGGCATTGCAGGATCTGCTGCGCCGCTTTTTTCAAATTCCGCACCCGGCTGTAATAGCCAAGGCCCTCCCAAAGTTTGTGGAGCAGCTCGTCCTCCGCCTGGGCCAGGGCAGGAATATCCGGCAGCGCCTGAAGGAAGCGGGTATAGTAGCCCTTCACCGCCTCCACCCGGGTCTGCTGGAGCATGATCTCCGACAGCCACACATGGTACGGCTCCCGATCCTGCCGCCAGGGCAAATCCCGGTGTCCCCCCTGATACCAGGGTAGCAGCGCCCCGGGCAGCTGCGCCAGTCCGTCGCGTTCTTCCATATCTGCCTCCTTTTTGCCACCATTGTACTATAATTCGACATCCGGTGTCAAGGAATTGGCCACCGGAAAAAAATATGAAATTTTTTAAAAATAATGCTTGCATTTTCCGAAAAGGTGTGATATTATACTTTGGCACTTGAGAGTGCGTATGCGCCGGTAGCTCAGTTGGATAGAGTGACTGACTACGAATCAGTAGGTC
>CAYRYT010000171.1:0-2749 GCA_964428625.1 uncultured Oscillospiraceae bacterium
ATAAAGGAAAAATCAAAGGAGAATGAGATAAAATGAAATTAGGTATCGTGGGGCTTCCCAATGTGGGCAAGTCCACTCTGTTCAATGCCATTACCAACGCCGGTGTCCCTGCGGATAACTATGCGTTCTGCACCATTGACCCCAATGTGGGCGTGGTTTCCGTTCCCGATGAGCGGCTGAATTGGCTGGCGGATTTCCACAAGCCCAAGAAGACCACCCCCGCGGTGATCGAGTTTGTGGACATTGCAGGCCTTGTGAAGGGCGCGTCCAAGGGCGAGGGCCTGGGCAATAAGTTCCTGAGCAATATCCGCACCACCGATGCCATCGTCCATGTGGTTCGCTGCTTTGAGGATTCCAATGTGACCCATGTGGAGGGCTCCACCGATCCTCTGCGGGATATCGATATCATCAACCTGGAGCTGGTTATGGCGGATATCGAAATGGTAGAACGGCGCATCGACAAGGCTCAGAAGGCCATGAAGGGTGGCGACAAGAAGTTCCAGCGGGAGGTGGATCTGTTTACCGGTCTGCTGGAGCACCTGAACCAGGGCAAGCTGGCCCGGACTTTCACCGATGATGCGGAGGATCTGGCGCTGATTGCAACTTCAGACCTGCTGACCCTGAAAAAGACCATTTATGTGGCAAATCTGGCGGAAAATGAGGTCAATGAACCGGAGAAAAACCGCCATTATCTGGCGGTGAAGGGCTTGGCCGATGGGGAAGGGAGCCAGCTGCTGCCCATTTGCGCCAAGCTGGAGGCGGATATCGCTGAGCTGGATGATCCTGAGGAGAAGGCCATGTTCATGGAGGAGCTGGGTGTGGCCGAGTCCGGCCTGGACCGGCTGATTCGGGCAAGCTATGCCCTGCTGGGCCTGATCTCCTTCCTCACCGCCGGTTCCGACGAGTGCCGTGCCTGGACCATCAAGAAGGGAACCAAGGCTCCCCAGGCCGCCGGCAAGATCCACACCGATTTTGAGCGTGGTTTCATCCGTGCCGAGGTCATTGCCTTCGAGGACATGAAGGAATGCGGTACCATGGCCAATGCCAAGGCCAAGGGCCTGGTTCGCAGTGAGGGCAAGGAATATGTGATGAAGGACGGGGACATTGTCAACTTCCTGTTCAATGTTTGATCGTAAAGCGGGCTGATTTCCATCAGCCCGCTTTTTGTTCCGAATTTCCGAAGGGGGGGTTTTTGTTCCGGGGATACGATCTGTCACCCAATCGCAGGGAAAGTCGGGAGAAACACAGAAGATTATGCTAGAATGAATGCTGACAGGAGGGACCGGACATGGACTGGATCACAGGAATTCAAAATGCCGTCGATTACATCGAGGCCCATATCACCCAACCGCTGGACATGGAGGAGATTGCGGCCCAGAGCTTTTCCTCCCCATTTCACTTTCAGCGCTTGTTCAGCATTCTCTGTGGCTATACCCTGGGAGCGTATATCCGCAACCGGCGGCTGAGTCTGGCCGGTGCGGAATTGGCCAGTGGCCAGGCCAAGGTGATCGATGTGGCTTATAAGTACGGCTACGAAACCCCGGAGAGCTTTACAAAGGCCTTTGTGAAATTCCATGGCATCACCCCTTCCCTGGCGCGCAGGGAAGGTGCGGTGCTGAAATCCTTCTCTCCTGTACACATGAAAATCTCTTTGGAAGGCGGTACGGTTATGGATTACAGAATCGAACAGAAGGAAGCCCTGGAACTGACGGGATTCAAGCGGCATTTCACGGGGGATCCCAATGACAAGCACGGTCAGGATCATTATTTTGCCTGCGAGACCCGGGCGAAGCAGTATTTGCTGGATGGTATGTCCCGGGATTTTGACAATACCTATCAGGTGCTGACGAATTTCTCCCCGGAGGGGTATGATTTTTACATT
Organism: uncultured Oscillospiraceae bacterium; assembly: GCA_964428625.1. Taxonomy (GTDB): domain Bacteria; phylum Bacillota; class Clostridia; order Oscillospirales; family Oscillospiraceae; genus Faecousia. Next base: position 1,883 of record CAYRYT010000171.1, read on the forward strand.
ACCAAGAAATTGCCCGCCTGGGTGCGGGCGGATCTGGCGGAGGATCTGGGAGAAGTGGCGGACTCGTTTGAGCATTTGCATATTCCCGGGGGATTGTACATGGTCTGCCAGACAGAGCGGACTCAGTGGCCCTGCGACCTCCAGGACGAGCTTCGGCATCAGGCGGTGAGCCAGTGGCTCCCGACCTCCGGCTATGCGCTGCGGGATGCACCGGAGATCAGCGTGATCCACTGGTATTGGGAGGAGGGCAACGATGCCCGTAATTCCTCCCGCTACTGCGAGCTGTGGCTGCCCATTGAAAAGTGGGAAGGGAAGGACCTGCCCTGATGGTCTGTCTGGTCAGCACTTCGGGCAGTGTTCCGGGTGAGACGGAGTAATAAAACCGGGCTGATGAGAATCAGTCCGGTTTTTTGCGATTCAGCCAGCCGGGCTCCTCGGGAGAAAAGGCCGGAAACTGGACGGGCAATGGGGAATAGGGTTCCAGTGGAGGTGATGGCCGTGATGGCCTTAACATGGCTGGCGCTCAGCGCCCTGCTTTACCCGCTGCAGCTCTCCCAGGGGAGCTTTCCCCAACCCCTAACGGCCCAGGAGGAGCGGCACTACCTGGAGCTGTCCCGCCAGGGAGATCTGGAGGCCAGGAATGTGCTGATCCAGCGCAATCTCCGCCTGGTGGCGCATATCATGAACAACGGTTGATGCACGCAGATGGATTTTCTGGAATGTGTCTGGAAGTTTGGAATTTACATATTTTCACACAGAAAGTCGAATTTTGTGGAATGGAATGTTCATATTATAAGGGATAACAAAAATGCCCGGCAGGAGCGGATCTTCGCTCCTGCCGGATTGGTATCATTATCAGGTAATGCC
>CAYRYT010000172.1:0-2747 GCA_964428625.1 uncultured Oscillospiraceae bacterium
CACCGGAACACCGGTGATATGAAAGGAGCTGCCGCATATGAAGTTTCAGTACAGTGAGAAAAAAGTAAGCCTGCCCGAAAATGTCCACGCCTACGCCGAAAAAAAGGTAATGAAGCTGGCCCGGTATTTCGAGGATGATGCGGAAGCACTTGTGGTTTTCTCCGTGGAGAAAAACCGGAATCATGTGGAGCTGACCGTCCACGGCGCCGGGACCTGGTTCCGTGCCAGCGAGAGCACTTCGGATATGTTCGCTTCCATTGATGCCGCCGTTGGCACCATCGAGGGCCAGATCCGCAAGAACAAGACCCGTTTGGCCAGAAGACTGCGCCAGGATGCCTTTGTGCGCAGTGTTCAGGAGGAGACTTCCTTTGCACCCGAGCAGGGGGAGGACGACCTGAGCATCACCCGAATCAAGCATTTCTACTTCCAGCCCATGACCCGGGAGGAAGCGGTGCTGCAGATGAATCTGCTGGAGCACACCTTCTTCGCTTTCCGGGATGCGGACAACGGCGGTTCCTTCGCCGTGGTCTATCGGCGTAATGACGGCGGCTACGGCCTGCTGGACGATATGGGCTGATATCTGTAATACCAGAGGGAGCCTCCAAGGAGGCTCCCTTTTTTCAGGGAAATGGAAATTTCTCCCGGAAGATGCCGGGGTTGGGGCGGGAGATTTGGTGCTTTTGCTGTTTTTTTGCCGAAGGGAAGAAAGGCTTTGACAAATCCTGGCTTCTGTGCTAGAGTCTTACAGAAATGAGCAACCACTGTGAAAGGAGATCGTTATGTCTAATATCGGTAACCACAATCAGATGCGTTTTCCCGCTGGGGAAACTGTTTCCCGTTGCTATGGCCCCATTGCCAATATTTTGGCAACCGATCATCGTGAATATACTGTTTTTCCCGGCTTTTGTGATGTGCATGTGCATTTCCGAGAGCCGGGGTTTTCTTATAAAGAAACCATCCTGACAGGGTGCCAGGCAGCGGCCCATGGCGGCTATACCGCCGTGTGCACCATGCCCAACCTGGACCCGGTTCCGGACAGCCTGGCCCACCTGGCACTTCAGCGGGAGGCAATCGCCGCCCAGGCCACCATCCATGTCTATCCCTACGGTGCCATCACCAAGGGCCAGCTGGGAGCGGAAATGGCGGATCTGGAGGATATGGCGCCGCTGGTCATCGGCTATTCCGACGACGGCCGGGGCGTTCAGAGCGAGGAGCGGATGGAACAGGCGATGCGCCGGGCCAAGGCCCTGGGGAAGATCATCGTGGCCCACTGCGAGGATAATACCCTCCTGCGGGGTGGTTACATTCACGACGGTGCCTACGCTGCCGCCCATGGCCACCGGGGCATCTGCTCGGAGAGCGAATGGGGTCAGATCCGCCGGGATCTGGAGCTGGTGCGCCGGACGGGCTGCGCCTACCATGTGTGCCACATCTCCACCAAGGAAAGCGTGGAGCTGATCCGCCGGGCCAAGGCCGAGGGGCTGGATGTGACCTGTGAGACGGCACCCAACTACCTGGTTCTGACGGAAGCGGATCTTATGGAGGAGGGGAGGTTCAAAATGAACCCGCCCCTGCGCCAGGAGGCGGACCGCCAGGCCCTGATCCAGGGACTGGTGGATGGGACTATCGACATGATCGCCACGGATCATGCCCCCCACAGTGCCCAGGAAAAGAGCCGTGGTCTGGAAAAAAGTGCCTTCGGCATTGTGGGCCTGGAAACGGCCTTCCCGGTGCTCTACACCCACCTGGTTCGTCCCGGGATCCTGTCCCTGGAGACCCTGGTGGACCGGATGGCCCTGGCACCCCGCCGCCGCTTCGGGATCCCCCTGGGAGATTCCTACACCGTGTGGGATCTGAACGCCCGGGAGACGGTGGACCCGGAGAAATTCCTGTCCATGGGAAAGGCCACCCCCTTCACGGGAATGCCCATCTGGGGCAAATGCGTCGCCACTGTATGCGACGGAAACCTTGTGTATCAATCCAAGTAACATAGAAATCCATTTGGGAGGAAGCAAAGTATGGCAAAGAGAACAGACATTAAGAAGATTCTGATCATCGGCTCCGGCCCCATCGTTATCGGCCAGGCGGCGGAGTTCGACTACGCCGGTACCCAGGCCTGCCTGGCACTGAAGGAGGAGGGCTACGAGGTGGTCCTGTGCAACTCCAACCCGGCTACTATTATGACCGATACGGTGATTGCTGACAAGGTGTACATGGAGCCCCTGACCCTGGAATACATCGCCAAGATCATCCGCTATGAGCGGCCGGATGCCATTGTCCCCGGCATCGGCGGCCAGACCGGTCTGAACCTGGCCATGCAGCTGGAGAAGAAGGGTATTCTGAAGGAGTGCCGGGTGAAGCTGCTGGGTACTTCCAGTGAGTCCATCCAGCGGGCGGAGGACCGGGAGCTGTTCAAGGAACTGTGCCAGTCCATCGGTGAGCCGGTCATTCCTTCGGAAATCACCTACTCCATCGAGGAAGCAAAGGCTGCCGCGGAGCGCATTGGCTACCCCGTGGTGCTGCGTCCCGCCTTTACCCTGGGCGGCACCGGCGGCGGCTTCGCCTACAGCGAGGAGGAGCTGGTGGAAGTGGGCCTGAATGCCTTCAAGCTCTCTCCCGTCCATCAGGTTCTGGTGGAAAAGTCCGTGAAGGGCTACAAGGAGATCGAGTTTGAGGTCATGCGGGACAGCGCCGACCGGGCCATCACCATTTGCGGCATGGAGAACATCGATCCCGTGGGTGTCCAT
>CAYRYT010000173.1:0-2744 GCA_964428625.1 uncultured Oscillospiraceae bacterium
ATAATTTTTTGACCTTTAAGAAATTTAGACTTGACTTTTATTAGCAGGTCTGTTATGTTTTTGTGCAGTTGGCAGACCGCTCAATTATCATAACAGGGATCTTTATTTATTGCCATAGGCTCTTTAGAACCACGCGTCTAACGCGTGGTTTTCTTTATACAAAAACCGACCCGGGGACTGGCCCCAGGTCGGTTTTTTATTTTCCAGGGCTTTCCCCTGGGGAAGGCCTTAGTCAGGATCACTTCCGGCTGTACAGAAGCCGGATAGAATTGAGGACGCAGAGCATGGCCACACCGGAATCGGCAAACACCGCCATCCACATGGAGGCATGGCCCAGCAGGCCCAGCACCATCACCGCCGCCTTCACCCCCAAGGCAAAGACCACATTCTGCCAGGCGATCCGCCGGGTGCGGCGGGCAATTTCCAGAGCCTGAGGAATGGCCTGAACCTGACCGGTCATGAATACCACATCCGCCGCCTCGATGGCCGCGTCTGCGCCGGTTCCCATGGCCGCGCCCACATCGGCACCGGCAAGCACCGGGGCATCGTTGATGCCGTCGCCTACGAACATCACACCGCCCTGCTCCCGGCGCAGTGTCTGGATCACCTCCAGCTTCTCCTGGGGCAGGAGCTGGGCATAAACCCGGGAGATACCCGTTTCCCGGGCCGCGGCCTGGGCCGCCTCCCGGCGGTCACCGGTCACCAGCGCCCGGCTGACCCCCAGTGCCTTCAGCCGTTCCATGGCCGCCTTGGAACCGGGCTTCAGGGTATCGCTGATACGCAGATACCCCCGGAGGGTGCCATCCACCGCCACATACACCAGGCTCCCCTGGCCCACGCTCGGATCCCAGGCCAGGCCAGCCTCCGCCAGGAGCTTTTCATTGCCGCAGAGGACTGTTTTCCCCCGAACCACGCCCCGCAGGCCCCGTCCGGGAAGCTCCTCCAGGGTTTCCGGAACCGTCAGAGTCAGGCCCCGCTCCCGGGCATAGGCCGTCACCCGCTGGGCGATGGGGTGGGTGGAGTGCTGCTCCACACTGGCGCACAAGGCCAGCATCTCCTCGTCCCCCACAACCTCCTGAACCTGGAAATCTCCCTTGGTCAGGGTGCCGGTCTTATCCAGCGCCACCGCCTTCACTGAGGCCAGTGCCTCCATGGACGCGCCGCCCTTGAACAGGATTCCCTGCTTGCTCCCCTTGCCGATGCCGGAGAAGAAGGCCAGGGGCACACTCAGCACCAGGGCGCAGGGACAGCTCATAACCAGGAAGGTCAGAGCGGTATAAACCCAATCACGCCACTGGCCGGTGAGGAACCCGGGTATCAGGGCCACAGCCACCGCCAGGCTCACCACAACAGGGGTATATACCCGGGCAAAGCGGGTGATGAACCGCTCCACCTGGGGCTTACTGGCCGCGGCGGATTCGACGCTGTTCAGGATCCGGGTCACCATGGATTCCGCCAGCACCCGCTCCACCCGAATGGTCAGCTGGGCGGCCGTATTCACACAGCCGGAGATCACCTCATCCCCGGGGCGTACCCCAACGGGAACAGGCTCACCGGTAATGGGCGCCGTATCCAGCCGGCTCTCCCCGGAGATCACCCGGCCATCCAGGGGGATCCGGTCTCCCGGCCGCACCAGCAGCAGATCTCCCACCTGGGCCTGGCGGGCATCGATGACCTCCACCCGATCTCCCCGGAGGCGATTCACCGTCTCCGGCCGCAAATCCACCGCTTCCATGATCTGGCTGCGGCTGCGGGCCACGGCACGATGCTCGAAATACTCACCCACCCGGTAGAACAGCATAACACCCACAGCCTCCGGGAACTCGCCCATGGCAAAGGCACCCAGCGTCGCCAGACTCATCAGGAAATTCTCATCCATCACATGGCCCCGGGTCAGGTTTTTCCCCGCCTTTCTCAGCACCTCCCAGCCCAGGATCAGCCAGGCGGCCACAAAGGGGACTCCGGCGATCCAGCCGGTTGCCCAATGGTTCAGCAAGAGTCCCACCAGGAACAATCCGCCGCCCCAGACCAGCTCCAGAAGATCCCGATTGCCATGGCTCGCCTGGCCATAGGACTCCCGGTGGTGGGGATGATAGTCGTGCCCACAGCCACAGCTTTCGTGGTCGTGGCCGTGGTGGTGGTCATGGCCACAGTTACAGCTCTCATGGTCGTGATGATGGTCATGACCGCAGTTACAGCTTTCATGGTCGTGATGATGGTCATGACCGCAGTTGCAACCCTCATGGTCATAATGGTGGTCATGACCTGGAGCCTCATCCCGGAGCAGAATCCGCACATCCGGCTCCACCGTCCGGGCCAAGGACAACATCTTGGGCAACAGGGCATCCGGATCCTCCCCGCGGACACGCAGCTGGCCCGTGGCAAAGGTCAGCGTAGCCTCCTCCACCTGGGGCAGCCCGTTGATTTTGGCCTCGATCTTTGCGGCACAGTTGGCACAATCCAGATTCTCGATCCTGTATATTCTCGTCATACCCTTCCCTCTTTCCATCGCTTCATTTTATATATGAGCATACGCTCATGTGTTAATATCAGTATAGCAGATTTTACCCCCCTTGTCAATAGGAATGCGCAAAAAATGTTATTCCATGTGTCAGGGACATTTTCCGCTGTGTGACCGTCAGAGCTGGGATGTTGCATAAATTCCTTTGCGAGTTTTTGTGAACTTCATACAAACTTAAAATTTATACACTTTTTTTATTCACATTTTCGGGGTATGATATAGG
>CAYRYT010000174.1:0-2726 GCA_964428625.1 uncultured Oscillospiraceae bacterium
CTACGGCCTGAACTACTCCACCTTCATGAACGGTGTGAAGAAGGCTGGCATCGAGCTGAACCGCAAGAGCCTGTCCGAGATGGCGATCCAGGATCCCGCTGCTTTCAGCGCTCTGGTTGCCCAGGCTAAGGCTGCCCTGAACTAAGGCATTTTCATAAGACCCCGCTGAAAGCGGGGTCTTTTCTTTTACCGGAGTCACTCTCCGGCCCATCCCATTCTGGAGGCACGATCTTATGGAGCTTTCCCACATCGCCGCCCGGTCCGGCCCTCTGTCCTCTTTCCTGCGGGGAGAGATGGCCATGTCCTCAGGCCTGATGAACAAGCTGAAATGGGGCGACGGTCTGCAGGTCAACGGTGTCCCCTGCCGAACCAATCACCCCGTCTGCCCCGGGGACCGGATCACCGTGGATCTCAGGGAACCTCGGCCGGACTATCCCGCCCAGATCCGTCCCCTGGACATTCTCTATGAGGACGATCACCTCCTGGCCCTGGACAAACCCGCCGGTATGCTGATCCACCCCAGCCGGTCCGCCCTCACCGGCACCCTGGCCAACTATGTCCTGGGCTATTACGACCAAACCGGCCAGGCCTCCGTCTTCCATCCCATGACCCGCCTGGACCGGGATACCTACGGCATTGTCCTCCTGGCCAAGAACGCCCATGTCCACGCGCTGCTCAACGCGCTGCACACCCAGGGGCAGATCCACAAGACCTACCATGCCCTGGTCCTGGGCGGCCCGGAAACTGACCAGGGGATTTGGGACGATCCTATCGCCCGCAAGCCCCTCCCCAGCCTCCTGCGGGAGATCCGACCCGACGGCAAACCCGCCCGGACGGAATACCGGGTCCTGACCCGGTTCGATACCCATTCCCTCCTGGCTTTGTCCCCCATCACCGGCCGAACCCACCAGCTTCGCCTCCATTGCGCCCACCATGGGATCCCCATTCTGGGGGACCCCCAGTACGCCTCCCCGGAGAGCCGCCGCCTTTCCCAGACCCTGGGTCTGACCCACCAGCTGCTGTGTGCCCGGTCCCTGTCCCTCCCTCATCCCATCACCGGGACACAATTGGAACTTTCGTCCCATATGGAGGCGGAACTTTCCTGATATTTGTCATTGTTCCCTCTTGCTTTTTGGAGAAAAAACAGGCATAATAGGCATAGATATTTTTGAAAAGGAGTAACATATGCAGAAGATCCTGATTATCGATTTTGGCGGTCAGTATAACCAGCTGATCGCCCGGCGTGTCCGGGAGTGCAGCGTTTACTGCGAGGTTCACCCCTACAAGAAGGCCAACGCGGATTTCGTCCGGGCCTTTAACCCCATCGGTATTATTTTCACCGGTGGCCCCAACAGCGTGTATCTTTCCGATTCTCCCCAGGTGGATCCGGAAATCTTCACCCTGGGGATCCCCGTGCTGGGCATCTGCTACGGCTGCCAGCTGATGGCCCATCATCTGGGCGGTCAGGTGACTGCCGCGCAGGAGGATACCGCCCGGGAGTACGGCCGTACCGAGACCTTCTACGACACCACCTGCAAGCTCTTCCAGGGTCTGCCGGAGACCGGCACCAGCTGGATGAGCCACGGCGACTACATGGCCAAGGTTCCCGAGGGCTTCCGTCTGGTGGGTCACACCGCCGCCTGCCCCAATGTGGCCATTGCCGACGAGGCAAGACGCTTCTACGGTGTTCAGTTCCACCCTGAGGTGAACCACACCGAAAACGGCAGCCGGATGCTCCACAATTTCCTCTACCTGGTCTGTGGAGCCAAGGGCGAGTGGACCATGGGCGACTTCTGCAAGCGCACCGTGGCCTCCCTGCGGGAGACCGTGGGCGAGGACGGCCGTGTGCTGCTGGCCCTCAGCGGTGGCGTGGACTCCTCCGTTCTGGCCGCTCTCCTGGCCGAGGCCATTGGCAGCCGCCTGACCTGCGTCTTTGTGGATCACGGTTGTATGCGCAAGAACGAGGGCGACGAGGTGGAAGCTGCCTTCGCCAAGTGGGACATCAACTTCGTCCGGGTGGATGCCGAGGCCCGTTTCCTGGCCAAGCTGGCCGGTGTCAGCGACCCCCAGGAAAAGCGCCACATCATCGGAGCGGAGTTCGGCTATGTCTTCGTGGACAAGGCCAAGGAATTCGGCATCACCAAGAAGGACTATTTCGCCCAGGGCACCATCTACCCCGATGTCATCGAGTCCGGTGAGGGCGACGCCGCCGTGATCAAGAGCCACCACAACCGCCTGCTGCCGCCGGAGATCATGGAGCAGTTCAAGGGCGTTCTGGAGCCCCTGAGTCTGCTGTTCAAGGATGAGATCCGGCAGCTGGGCCGGGAGCTGGGTCTGCCGGAGTACCTGGTCAAGCGCCAGCCCTTCCCCGGCCCCGGTCTGGCCATCCGCATTCTGGGAGATGTGACCAAGGAAAAGCTGGATATTCTCCGGGAGGCGGACTGGATTTTCCGTCAGGAGCTGGAAAGCTCCGGCTTCTCCCCCAATTGCAGCCAGTATTTCGCCGTGCTGACCAACGCTAAGAGCGTGGGTGTCATGGGCGACAGCCGTACCTACGACCATACCCTGGCCCTGCGCAGCGTCACCACCGATGATTTTATGACAGCCGACTGGACCCGTATCCCCTACGAGATTCTGGACCGGGCCTCTGTCCGCTTGGTCAACGAGGTGCCCCATATCAACCGAATCGTGTACGATATCACCTCCAAACCCCCCGCAACGGTGGA
>CAYRYT010000175.1:0-2684 GCA_964428625.1 uncultured Oscillospiraceae bacterium
GACTGAGAAGAATGGGTGCAAAGAAGGCTCCTTTCTACCGGATCGTTGTCGCTGACGCTCGTTCTCCCCGTGATGGCCGCTGCATCGAGGAGATCGGCACTTACAATCCCCTGAACAACCCCGCTACCATCACCGTGGACGCCGAGAAGGCCCAGACCTGGATCAAGAACGGCGCTCAGCCCACCGACACCGTTCGTGGCCTGCTGAAGAAGGCTGGCGTGCTGTAATTCCCCAAAGGAGAAAGCACAATGAAGGAACTTTTGCTGTATATGGCAAAGAATCTGGTTGACGATCCCGACTCCGTCATGGTCACGCAGACCGCTGACGACGAGGGCACTGTGCTGGAACTCCATGTCGCCCCCGGCGATATGGGCCAGGTGATCGGCCGTCAGGGTCGGATCGCCAAGGAGATCCGTACCATCGTCAAGACTGTTGCCCAGCGCAATGGCGAAAGGGTCACGGTCGAAATCGTGGATTAAACGATTATGCGTGACTATTTTGTCACGCATTTTTCGTTTTATTTGGCAGATATTTGCCGCTTACAGTTGGAAAGGAGCAGACTTATGAAGCTGGAATATGTGAAGGCCGGGGAGATCGTCACCACCCATGGCATCAAGGGCGAGGTGAAAGTCCTGCCCTGGCTGGACAGTCCGGAGGATCTTTGTGAATTTGACCGCTGCCGCATTGATGGCAGAGAATATACAATGGAGTGCTGCCGGGTTCAAAAGACCTGCGATCTGGTGAAACTGGCCGGTGTGGATACCATGGAGGCCGCCCAGGCCCTCCGGGGCAAGACCCTGGAGCTGTACCGGGAGGACGTTGACGAGAATGTGATCTTTGCCGATGAGCTTCTGGGCGTAGAGGTTTTCTCCGGGGATAGCTTCCTGGGGAAGATCACCGATGTGCTGGATTATCCCGGCAACAAAGTCTATGTGGTCACCGGGGAGCATGCGTATATGATCCCCGCGGTGAGCGCCTTTGTCCGGAATACGGATATGGCGGCCAACCGCATGGATGTGGAGCTGATCGAGGGGATGCGCTGCGATGAGAATTGATATCCTGACCCTCTTTCCGGAGACCCTGGGGGATGTGCTGTCGGAGAGCATCCTGGGCCGTGCCCAGGAGCGGGGCTATATCCACATCGATACCCATCAGATCCGGGATTACACTGCCAACAAGCAGAATCAGGTAGATGACTACCCCTACGGCGGCGGCCGGGGCGCTGTGATGACGGCGGATCCCCTGTACCGCTGTTGGGAGGCGGTTTGCGACGAGGCCGGCGGCCCGGTTCATACCATTTATCTCTCTCCCTGCGGCCATACCTTCTGCCAGGCCGATGCCATTCGTCTGAGCAAGCTGGAGAATATTATCCTGGTTTGCGGCCACTATGAGGGCATTGACCAACGATTCATCGACGAATGTGTGGATGAGGAAATCTCACTGGGTGATTTTGTCCTTACCGGCGGGGAAATTGCCGCCATGGCCGTTACCGATGCGGTGTGCCGGATGGTGCCTGGAGTGCTTGCTGACCCGGAATGCTTTGAGGACGAGAGCCATTTCCACGGCCTGCTGGAATATCCCCAGTATACCCGTCCGGCGGTGTGGCACGGACGGGTTATCCCGGAGATCCTCACCTCCGGCAACCATGAAAAGGTTCGTTTGTGGCGCCGGAAGCAGGCCCTGCGCCGAACCAGAGCCCGGAGACCGGATATGTACGAGAAGCTGGACCTTTCCTCCAAGGAGGATAAGAAGCTCCTGAAAGAAATGGAAGCGGAGGATCGGGAAGCCCGGAGCCTCCCGGAATGACCGAGGAACGAAGCGCCCCCGGAAGCACGAAGGTGCCTCCGGGGGTATTTTGCGGGATGGGGCGATTCTTCGCCGCAAAGGCAGAGGGATTTTGCTGAATAGCCTGTGGTAGGCAAGGGATTGACAAGACCGATAAGCTGTTCTATCATAAAGGTATAACGATCCGATACCGACGGCCTGGGAGGTATCGGTTGGGAAGATGGGAGAGATACTATGGCCTTTGATTTCAAAAAAGTCTACAAAGAGATTTATATGCCCAAGGATAAGCCGGAAATCGTCACCGTTCCCCCCATGCGCTACATTGCGGTCCGGGGTGTGGGAGACCCCAACGAGGAAGGCGGCGCTTACAAGACCTCCATCGCGGTGCTGTATGCCGCGGCCTATACCATTAAGATGAGCAAGCTGGGAGACCACGCCCTGGCGGGGTATTTCGACTTCGTGGTGCCGTCCTTGGAGGGCTTCTGGTGGCAGGAAGGGGTGGAAGGCTTTGATTACGGGAACAAATCCAGCTTCCATTGGATCAGCGCCATCCGCCTGCCGGATTTTGTGACCCGGGAGGATTTCGCCTGGGCTGTGGCGGAGGCCAGCCGGAAGAAAAAGCTGGATTGCTCCCGGGCGGAGTATCTGACCGTGGAGGAGGGGGCGTGCGTGCAGATCCTGCATCTTGGCCCCTTTGATGCGGAACCGGCGACGGTAGCCCTTATGGATGCCTATTTGGAGGCCCAGGGATATGAAAAGGATTTCTCCGCAACCCGCCTCCACCATGAGATTTATCTCTCCGATGCCCGGAAGGTCGCCCCGGAGAAATGGAAAACCGTGATTCGCCACCCCATTCGGAAACAATAAAGCAAGCATCCGCACCGGAAGGTGCGGATGCT
>CAYRYT010000176.1:0-2632 GCA_964428625.1 uncultured Oscillospiraceae bacterium
TTGCGTGCAACGGAATATCACTATGCATTAATGCTTTCGGCAACTTCACGAAATAAGAAATGGAAACACTGCTTCGGCATAAATAATGTTACCCGGTCATATTCGCCTTCCTGTTTGGGAGCCACCAATGTTATTTGGTGCAGACAAACTGCCTCATATCAGATTTGTGTTCTCAATCTTCAGATGTGTTTTTTTCAAACAGTATGCCATTGCCAATGTGCTTGCGGCCATCACGATGCCTAAAATGATTCCTAATGCAATCGGCTCCCACTTCTGGCGGTACAATATGACCATTGTCAATAACAATATACTTAGCCGCCATTTCGCACTTTTTGCGCATGCCGTTACTTCTTCTGAGGATAGGTGCATATTAGGGTGGTTATATGGTGCTAAAAACCAAATCAATGCTCCCGATAGAATTAAGGAAACGAAGGCAATTATGTCGTTCCATAGCATAGGTAAAGCTTTCAGGAAAAATACTTCTCCAGCAATAGAGTATAGAAGGCATCTAGCAACAGACTTTGCATGGAATCCGTTTGTTCGGGTACGTAGTAAACAAAAAGCTAAAAGAAAGCCAATTACCGTGGCAGGATGGGCAATCATAAAGCCGAGAATTAGTAACGGAACAAATCCCATTACCATTAGAATTCGTTTTTCTAATGCATATTGCAGCCACTCTGCTCGATCCTCTGATACATAGTCTCGCTCTACACACATTTCAACAAATGAGCTTATTCGCTTCATGATACTCGATAAAGTTTGTAACAAAGATAATGACGGTATCCCCTCCCAAGGAACGAATTTTTCGGGCAATATCACAGCCAGACAGGATTTGCTCGCTGATAGATTCCGCATCCGTGAATGCAAGGATTCTAGGGGTCGTAGGTATAGGCGGCGACCTGATTCCCGGAGGCATCCACCAGATACAATACATCCCCCTGGAGATTTGTGATTTGCCACTATCATACCTCCCGCCGGGCTGAGATGCAAGGGTGAAGGGGAAATTTGTCGAAGCGCACAGAATGCCCCTCCCGTTTTTGGAGCAAATGACAACCCCCTCCTCCGGGCCAGCCGCGCGGAAGAGGGGAAACGGGAACCATATATTGAAATAGAACAAAAGAGTCACCTTTGTCAGTAGACAAAGGTGACTCCTGGTGGACGATATAGGACTCGAACCTATGACCTTCCGCACGTCAAGCGGATGCTCTAGCCAGCTGAGCTAATCGTCCATAGGGGCACTACGCACTCTTAAGCGCTTAATTAGTATACATGATGATTCTCCTTTTGTCAAGCACTTTTTTCAGTTTTTTCATTTTTTCTGAAAGGAATCTCCCCTTGCCAGTCAGCGAAAAAGTATGCCACACCACTCACCCCCGGGCCAGTATCCGGCCCAGGGCTCGGGTTTAAGACCTCTTTGAAATTACACAACTCTCAAACCTCAAATTCCCCTCTGCATCCCAATGCAGATAAACGGTTACGAGCCGCTGAAATCAAGGTTTTGTGTAACTTCCTCTTTTATTTTAGAACCGCAGAGGTCATTGTCACCTGTAATTCTGTTTTCCAGCGGTAGTTTTTCGTGTACCTGCCCATCGATAAGCAAAATGCGATATCCATGGTCCAGCGCCGTGCGAAGGAATAGATTGGTATCAGGGTCAAATACATTTGACAAATACAAAGATGTGATGTCAACAATGATGGAGCTTGGCGCCGGAGAATCTTTTGACAGGAACGATATCCTTCAGAAAGCACTCGCAACAAATAAATTGTCTGAGAGCGTATACACGTATCTGCTTTCCTTGACCGCAACTTCCGTATCGGAAATGACATTTGGAGATAAGGTAAAATTATCTACGCTTGCGCTGCGTGATCAGGTTTTTGCATGGGCTGCCACCCCTTTTGGTAAGGCTGCTCTGATTGCGGCTGGAATCTTCACTATTATCAAACTTGTTGACCCGTTTACAACCTCTGTCGCGGAATCTCGTAAGAATCTCGCCGCACTTGGGACAGAATTTAAGGAAAACGAAAACAAACTACAGGAACTAAATAGTGAGCTCGAAACAGCTATTAAAGAAATTCAGAGCTGGAGGGCAAGGACACCCTAACATTTACAGAGGCTGACAAACTGGCTGCTGTCCGTCGAGGTAATGGATCTGCCGGAGTTCAGCGACTGCGCAAGAGCATACCGTAATTGGTTTCATGAGATATTGAATTCCATGGATGGCCCTTGGACAAACGGCTTCATTGAGGGCTGCAACAATAAAACCAAAGTACTCAAGAGGGCTTGCTTTAGTATGCGTAACTTCTGAAATTTCAAAAGCAGAATACTGCATTGTCATACATAAAAATCGTGCCGGAGCTCACACTCCGACACGATCCACGGCTCTTCTTATTTTGCCTCTACCCCAACTATTGACATAGAACCAACAAACTCCGCATTCTATTTCTAGAACACGGAGTTTAATGGAGGTACCGCCCAGATTTGAACTGGGGAATAAAGGTTTTGCAGACCTTTGCCTTACCACTTGGCCATGGCACCAGATAGAACTTTGCAGGAGATGAACTCCTGCAAAGCATTTTTGGAGCGGACTACGAGGCTCGAACTCGCTACCTCCACCTTGGCAAGGTGGCGCTC
>CAYRYT010000177.1:0-2622 GCA_964428625.1 uncultured Oscillospiraceae bacterium
GGCACGGAGTACCGTTGACAATGGCCTTGACCCGCTTCACATTGGGCTTCCAGGCACGATTGGAACGTCTGTGGGAGTGGGAGACCTTGATACCAAAGGTAACGCCCTTACCACAATAATCACACTTCGCCATTTGTTGCACCTCCTATCCGTTGTTTACACATCATTTTCGTTCTTTACGAACGCCTCAATACTATAGCAGAGATCAGGAAAAAATGCAAGTGTTTTTTTAGAATTTTTTTGTATTTTTAAAAATATATTGATATTCCCCCGGGTCACCGCTATAATAGGGTGTAAGATCAACCAAGGAGGCGGCGAATAATGGTGGAGACTCACTGCGTACCCCTGACGACCCTGGTGGAGGAATTCCGGCTGGAAGTGCTGTTTGCGGCGACGGATTATGAATCCATCCATCTGACGGTGGAGGATGTGGCCCGGCCGGGCTTGCAGCTGGCGGGGTATTTTGACCATTTCGAGCCCATGCGCCTGCAGGTTATGGGCAATGTGGAGGTCAGCTACCTCCAGAAGCTCCCCCAGGCGGAGCGGGAGATCACCTTTGACCGGCTGTTCTCCTATAAATTCCCGGCACTGCTGATTTCCCGGAATATGGAGCCGGCCCCGGAATGCCTGGAAATGGCAAAAAAACACAATGTCACTGTGCTGCGCAGCGCAGAGGCCACTTCCACCGTGGTCTCTGCTATCATTGCCTACCTCAAGGCCGCACTGGCTCCCCGGATCACCCGCCATGGTGTTCTGCTGGAGGTTTACGGTGAGGGTGTGCTCCTCACCGGCGAGAGCGGCATCGGAAAGAGTGAAACTGCCGTGGAGCTGGTGAAGCGGGGCCACCGTCTCATAGCCGACGATGCGGTGGAGATCCGCCGGATCTCCGAGCGGGGTCTGGTGGGCACGGCCCCCCAGCTGATCCGCAACTACATCGAGCTGCGGGGCATCGGCATCGTCAATGTGGCCAAACTCTTCGGTATGGGCGCCGTGAAGGCGGAGCAGGAGATCAATCTGGTGGTGGATATCGTTCCCTGGAACAATCAGGAGGCCTACGACCGGATCGGTGAGGAGGAGCGATTTATGGAGATCCTGGGGGTGAAAATCCCTATGAATACCATCCCCGTGACCCCCGGCCGGAATCTGGCGGTGATCCTGGAGGTGGCAGCCATGAACAACCGCCAGCGGAAGATGGGCTACAACGCTGCCAAGGAATTCACCGAGCAGATGACCTTGCATTTCGCCCAGCAGACCAGAAGCATCCTGTAAGGAGGACTATGAAAGAATTTACCATTGGGCCCAACGACGCGGGGCAGCGGCTGGATCGGTTCCTGGCCAAGGCGGTGCCCCTGCTGCCGGCATCCCTGGCCCAGAAATATATCCGCCTGAAGCGAATCAAGCGCAACGGCAAACGGCTGGAGCGGGATACCCGGCTGGAGGCGGGGGATGTGCTGCAAATGTACATCAACGACGAGTTTCTTGACAAGCCCCGGGAGGACAACGCTTTCCTGACGGTGGCCAGTCCCAAACTGACCATTGTCTATGAGGACGCGAACATCCTCCTGGTGGATAAGCGGCCGGGTCTGGCCGTCCACCCCCACGATGGGGCGGAGTATGGCAGGACCCTCATCGACCATATCCAGGCCTACCTGTACCAGACGGGCCAGTGGAAACCCCGGGAGGAGAATGCCTTCACCCCGGCTCTGTGCAACCGCATCGACCGGAACACCGGCGGCATTGTTATCGCCGCCAAAACCGCCGAGGCCCTGCGGGTCATGAACCAGAAAATCAAGGACCGGGAGCTGGATAAGCGATACCTGGCCATTGTGGAGGGGACGCCTAAGCCCCGGGAGGGCAGCCTGCGGGATTACCTGTTCAAGGATGCGAAGAAGAACCGGGTATTCGTCACGGATACGCCCCAGTCCGGGGCCAAATCCTGCCAGACCAATTACCGGGTGCTGGCCAGCCGAAACGGACTGTCCCTGGTGGAATGCGAGCTGATCACCGGCCGGACCCACCAGATCCGGGCCCAGTTTGCCCACGCCGGCCATCCACTCCTGGGAGATGGGAAATACGGCAAGTTGGACAAGCGGTTTGACCGGAATTACCAGGCCCTCTATTCCTATCAGCTCACCTTCTGCTTCACCACCGATGCCGGAAGTCTGGCGGGACTGAACGGACAGTCCTTCCGGGTGGAGCGGGTGGATTTTGTGGAGGAATACTTCCCGGACTTCCGGCTGTGAGGCATTGGCCTGCCCGCCGGGAAACTGGATAGCGCTGAAATGCCGGAAAAGCCTTGCCGCTTTTCCGGCATTTTTTGCCCCGGAGAAAAGAAAGTCTTGCAATTGGTGTGGTTATTTTGTATAATAAACTGATAAAATTTTCAGTTTTGGTGAGGTTTTTCTGTGTATTTAAAATCCTTGGAAGTTCAGGGCTTCAAATCCTTCCCGGATAAGACCCTGATCCGCTTCGGTGATGATATCACCGCCATCGTCGGCCCCAACGGCTCCGGCAAATCCAATATTTCCGATGCCATTTTGTGGGTCATGGGCGAGCAGAGCTCCAAGACCCTCCGGGGCGCCAAAATGGAGGATGTGATCTTCGGCGGCACCCAGAAGCGGG